>CADCTM010000024.1:2194-5565 GCA_902805485.1 uncultured Coleofasciculus sp.
TGTAAGAGAAGTATCATATATCCGCTGAGTGGAGGAGTTCACCGATAGAGAACTGTCTCATTCGCTGGGTGGCGGTAGTTAATCAGCTCAATAACGAAACCTTGGCTTTAGCCCCGTAAGACTTTCCCTAAGCAGTCTATATTTGACCGACTGAGGGCTTGGGCTTACATATGCTATTGCCAGATTTGTGCAACTGATTGACTCTCGCCGTTTCACTTCCATCGCAGAAATTAACAAGAAATTAGAAGGAGTCACAGATGACACTAGCGATCATTGTTCATGGTGGGGCAAAAACCATCACTGAGGACAAGGTTGAAGCCAACCATGCTGGCTGCTTGGCAGCAGTAGAGGCAGGTTGGGCAGTGCTGAATAGGGGAGGCAGTGCCGGAGAAGCCGTTGAGGCAGCCATCCGTGTTCTCGAATCTGACCCGACGTTTAACGCAGGTTTTGGCTCCACTCTCAACACGGCGGGAGAGGTTGAGGTAGACGCGGCGATTATGGAAGGCGAGAAGTTAGGTTGGGGAGGGGTAGCAGCAGTTAAGGGCGTGCGTCATCCGATATCGGTGGCACGGATGATTATGGATGAAAAACCCCGGCTCTTGGTGGCAGACAGCGCAAAACGCTTTGCCGCAGACAACGGCGCTGAGATGTGTGCAAAAGAAGACTTGATTGCTGAGGAGCCGTTGCAGGAGTGGAAGGAGGAGGAGGAAGTTGTGGATCGCCCCAACACCGTTGGCTGTGTGGCTCTAGATGCCAATGGCATCCTAGTCGCTGGCACCTCAACTGGGGGCACCATGCATCAGCCACCTGGTCGCGTCGGTGATACAGCGTTAGTTGGCTGTGGCTTGTACGCTGACAATCAAGTCGGCGGTTGCTCAACAACAGGTGATGGCGAGTCGATTATCCCGGTAGTTCTGGCTAAGAATGCGATCGATTTGCTAGCGGTCGAGCAGCATCCAGACAAGGCAGCGAAGAAGGCGATCGAAACTCTGAAATCTAAGGTTCAAGGAGAGGCTGGGTGCATCCTCATAGATCGTCAGGGACACGTTGGCTGGGGATATAACTCGCAGGATATGGCAGTCGCTTATATGACGGCAGAAATGGACAAACCGGCTGTGTTTACCAAGAAAGAAGCTGAACGTTCGGAAAACAGGCAGGAGGTTTCAATGCCTGACGGTAACGGTAAGCACGGCATCCCTCAATACGCCAACTCCTAACTCCATGCTGTTTCTTGGCACTAGCGGTTGGGTTTATAAGCAATGGATGGGGTTGTTCTACCCTCCGCTTCTGTCTGGAGACCAGCAACTGTCATTTTACGCCCAGCACTTTTCCACGGTAGAAGTCAACTATTCCTTCTACCGTCTGCCAGAGCAGTCTGTCTTTGAAACTTGGCGAAATCAAACACCTCCAGAGTTTCTCTTCGCCTAAATATGTGCTAGATGCAGATATTGCAAAGTGCTTTGAACGCATTGACCATGAAGTTCTGTTGAATAAATTAAATAGCTTCCCCACCATACGCCGACAAATTCGTGCGTGGTTGAAAGCGGGAGTGATGGATTAATATGCACTACTTCAGTACATCTGAAGGTACACCGCAAGGCGGAGTCATTTCTCCGCTACTAGCGAACATAGCCCTCCACGGAATGGAAGAACGAGTTAAGCGTTACGCGGAAACGTTAAAAGGGAAGAAACGAGACAATCGCAACTCCCTGAGCTTAATTCTATATGCCGATGACTTTGTGATTCTCCACAAAGACTTAACCGTTGTCCAAAGATGTCAGCAAATCATCGCTGAATGGTTAAAAGGCATAGGACTAGAATTAAAGCCTTCCAAGACAAGAATTGCCCACACACTTGTTCAACACGAGCAGGAGAGACCTGGATTTGACTTTCTAGGCTTTTATGTGCGGCAGTTTTTAGTAGGAAAAAACCAAATGAAACAAGGCTTTAAAACTATCATCACCCCAAGCAAGAAAAAGCAAAAGGAACACTAAGAGGAAATCGCGGGTATTATCGAAGCCCACAAGTCAGCACTGCAAGCGGCGCTAATAAATCACTTAAACCCTATTATTCGGGGATGGTCTAATTACTACGCAAGTGTATCGATTAAAAAGATCTACTCGTTCATGGATTGCCTCATGTCTCGAAAACTCAAAGCTTGGGGAAAACGTCGCCATCCGAAAAAGAGTGGAGGATGGATAGCCAAAAGATATTGGCAAACGATTAATAATAATAACTGGGTATTTGCAACCAGGCAGGAAGGACAAAACCCTCTTCGGTTACTTAACCATGACAGCACAAATATAGTGCGCCATGTAAAAGTTAAAGGCAAATCGTCACCATACGACAGAAACCTAGTTTACTGGAGTACAAGAAGAGGCAATAACCCAGAAATGCCAACAAAGGTATCCAAACTTCTGAAACAGCAAAAAGGGAAATGCACTCACTGCGGAATTTTTCCGTGAAGCCGATGTGATAGAAGTTGACCACAAAATCCCAAAATCGCAAGATGGAAAAAATTCCTACGATAACTGGCAGCTTCTACACAGGCATTGCCACGACACAAAGACTGCCAGCGATGGTAATCTCGGCAACAAATCTGGCTGCAATAGTGCAAGCCTAAACCCCCCTAGAAAACTAGAAATAGTTGAAGGGAAATGGGTAATGAGGTGTGCATAACAAGCACCAAGTTACTGAGGAGCCGTGTGAAGGGAAACTTTCACGCACGGTTTTCGAGACCAGCGCGACTGGTGACGGTCGCGCTGAGTTTAATGCTGCCCAACTAGTAGGTGTACGCTTTCAATGGGCATGGGACTGGACCTGTGCAACATCAAGAGGCGATCGCTTCCAACCTTACAGAAGTAAAGTAACGAGAGAGGATAGTCATGGAACGAGAGATTACAGATAGCGACGGCATTACCTGGACGTGCGTTCAAGCCTATTCTGGGCTTTCCAACAACACAGAAAACCAGGATGCGGCGCAGGTTAAAGGACAAGAGGATAGCTACTGGGTCGTCTGTACGCCCAGTGGTGGCGCAAAGTCGGTGCGGCTCAAGCTTGAGGGCGAATGGGAAAAATCCTACTCTGACGAGATGTTGCTCAACGAAATTCAAGCACAGCACGAGGTATGACCACAGCAAAATCAAGTGGTCTGGACAGTACCGTAAACCGCGATCGAGCATATTGCAACTAGTAATGGTCAGAGACAAAGACACGCCGCAAAATTCGATCTATGTAGGCGATCGCTCCGAAGATGAACAAGCTGCCCAACGAGTAGGTGTCCCCTTTCAATGGGCCTGGGACTTGAGCCTCACCAGCAGCTTCCGTTCGTCCACTGCGCTGACGTGTTAGGCAACTGGAATACACTATAC
>CADCTM010000025.1 GCA_902805485.1 uncultured Coleofasciculus sp.
ACTTCCATCATCAGACAGATGGCTACTTAAGCGATATGTCAGCCAATCTGTATGACTTACAGGTGGAAATTTTATTTAATGGTTCGGCGGATGCGATGCGGCGACGAATTCTTGCGCCATTAAAGCAAAGCTTAAAAGCGTTTGAGACGGTTCCAGCGCACCAAATCCGGGTTTTAGATGTCGCTTGTGGAACCGGTCGAACTCTGAAGTTTATTCGGGGAACTCTGCCATCGGCGTCTTTATTTGGGACAGATTTGTCACCAGCTTATCTACGTAAAGCAAATCAACTCTTGTCAGAAAATCCTGGGGAACTGCCGCAACTCATGCAGGCAAATGCCGAGGAGTTACCTTATTTAGATAACTATTTCCACGCTGTCACGTCCGTTTTCCTCTTCCACGAACTGCCTCCTGATGCCCGTCAAAACGTGATTGATCAAGCGTTTCGGGTGACACAATCGGGAGGAGTATTTATCATCTGTGACTCGGTTCAGGCAATTGATTCACCCGAATTGATGCCACTGATGGAAAGCTTCCCAGCCATGTTCCATGAACCCTATTACAGGCACTACACAACCGATGATTTGGTAGAACGTTTGGAGACAGCAGGTTTTAGGAATATTACAACCGAGAACCACTTTATGAGCAAGTACTGGGTTGCTCATAAGCCTTAAGTCAGTGAGTAAGGGGCACGAAAGCAACCGTATGGGTGCGATTATGTAGTCTGACGGTTGCTTTTCCCCAATCACTTCATATTTATAAAAATTAATTAGGGAAACCCCTACATTCCAATCCGGTCAGCCACAGGCGATACTGGGTCTTGAGCAAATCTGCATCGGAGTAACCACAGACCCTTATGACTAGCCAACAACCTAATCCGGAAACGGTCTCTACAGAAAGCTTATCAACAGCAGACATCGTAACTGATGAGTTAATCGAAGACGTAACCACGGTTAACCACGTCGAGATTATTGAAACCGTTATTTCTAGCTTGGATCAAGAAGACACGGCGATGGTGAGCCAAAACGAGGAAGGCCACCTCTGGAAATTTAAGTATGGCAGCGTTGAAGTATTTGTCCAACTGACGGGTTCTACAGACGATGATACGTTCACGGTTTGGGCGGCGGTGCTGCCACTTCCGGCTAAGAATGAACCCCAGTTAATGCGTAAACTCCTAGAAATGAACTGGTCTGATACGTTTGAATCCTGTTTTGCGATTGTCGATAATCAAGTTGTGGTTTCGTCGTCGCGAACTGTAGCAGAGTTGTCACCTGGAGAAATTTCGCGCTTTATTACCGTAGTTGCCACGATAGCCGATGATAACGATGATGCTTTACAGGCTGAGTTTGGTGCAGCATAACGATTTTCGATTGCCGCGAGTTGGTAAAATTTAGTCGGGGATGGAGTCAAATTACTCAAGCCAAAACCGAAAACCGTCTTGGCGTTTAATTCCATTATTACAAGCGCCCGGTTCTGTTCAAATGGCGATCGATCGCTGGTTACTGGAACAGCACCAAACCGGGAAACATCCTCCAGTTTTGCGCTTTTATACTTGGGCATCACCCACAATTTCTCTAGGGTATCATCAGCGTCGGTTGCCGGCGTCCTGGCAGCAGCTAATTTGGCAAGGTTTACCAATCTCCTTGGTGCGGCGTCCTAGCGGCGGACGTGCTGTGCTGCATCAAGGTGATTTAACTTATATGGTGGTGACGTCAGGGCTTGGGGGCAAGCGGTTGGATGCTTATCAAAGGATTTGTGAGTTTTTGATTCAAGGTTGGCGATCGCTTAATATTACTTTGAATTATGGTATCGCCGGACGAGACTATATTCACAACCCCAACTGTTTTGGTACAGCGACAGGTGCTGATTTAGTCTGTGCTGATGGTTACAAACTGATTGGTAGCGCTCAACTCCAACGGGGCAAAGCAATCTTACAGCATGGTTCAATGCGCTTAGAACCCAATATTGAGCTATTTACAAAAGTATTTGGTGAAGCTGCACCATCACCAGTTAATTTAGTAATTGAGCAACAGGGAGAAGAATTAATTCAAACTGTGGTGGAAGCTTTAACTAAGGCGGCGGCTGATTGTTTTGGAATCGAGTTAGTCAACAAGCCATTATCCGCCCAAGAGTGGCAAGCAATTTTGGCACAACCGAGTTTAGAGTTATAGCAAATTCCTATATATCATGGCATTAAGAACTTGCCCGTGCGATCGCTTGTAGTTGGAATTTTTGCGGATACCTGCCTTCTGCCTTAGTCCGCTTGATTTCATCCTCAGGAATTGGCAAATTTAGCTTCTTAACGACCGCTTGAACAATATCACCGCGATCAATAATTCCGGCAACAGTTCCCGCTGGCGAAACAACAGTTAGGCGATTAAGTTGACAAGATTCTAACGTATTAATTGCATCCAATAAGGATGTTTTCTCCTCAACAGTGGCGATTTCTGATAAGGGATGGACAATTCTTTCTAGAGTTAGAGTATCCCAATTACTGCGCTCAATAAAATGCAAATCTTCAACCACAACTAAACCCCGATAACGCCCTTCTTTGGTGGCATAATAGGGCATTGGTGTTTGGGTTTCGGCGAGAATGTATTCATCTGCAAAGGAACGCAGTGTTTGATTCGTATCCACCACGCGAAAGTCACGAGTCATGGCGTCCGTTGCCACAAGCTGGAGTAAGGTTTCTTGAAGCGTTGTTAAGCGGTCGTAGGCATTAGCATTACGGAGAATAAAGCCGCCAATGAAGGCAATCCAGAGTATAGTCCATTCCTGGCTTTGAATTGCCAATCCTAGCCCCAAGGCGATCGCTAATCCTCCCAGAATTTTGCCAGTTTTTGTTGCCCAACGCACACCCTGAAAGCGGTTTCCTGTCAGTTTCCACACCGCCGCTTTCAAAACTTGCCCACCATCAAGAGGTAGTCCGGGAATTAAATTAAATAAAGCAATAACCAGATTAATCCTAGCAAGATCCCCGAGGATAACTCTACCCATATCGGCAAGGGGTAGCACCTGAGGTATTAGATAAAATAAGCCAAATAAAATCAAGCTTACAGCCGATCCTGCGATCGCAACTTGAAACGCCTCCCCAGGACTTTTAGATTCCCGCTCAATCGAAGCAATGCCGCCAAAGACAAACAAAGTAATAGAATTGACAGTGATGCCTTGGGATCGCGCCACTAAACTATGACCCAGTTCATGCAAAACCACTGAACCAAACAACAATAGCGCCATCACAAATCCTGCACTCCAAGCTAAGGTTGTCCCGAAACTTGGAGTAAAATTCCTCGCGTTAACAAGGGTTAAAAACGCTAAGATAAAAAACCACGACGGGTCTAAAAAAAACGGAATTCCAAATAAAGACCCAATGCGCCAATTTGCCTGCATTAAATTTTCCCCGCGCTTCGATGTTTAAAGCCTCCCAATACCAGCATAAATGATCGCTCTGACCAAACAACAAAACGCCCAGTCTGAGCTAGTTTGTGTCCTTACTCTCTGGGCGTCTATTGGAGAAGCTTCTCCTTGATCAAGGCTTATATTTAGGTAATTAAACCTGTATTTGTCAAGCCCAAAATCGCCCCTACTCCGATTAAATGACCGAAGCTAATACCAGCGAGTAATTCGGGAAGACCAAAGTTTTTGCCCAAAAATGGCTCTAATAAAGGCAACTTTGGACCCTTTCCTTTATTTTGAATTCCCACTTTGGCAATGATGATGCCAAGAATAATCGAAATATTCATGACGAGTGACCCGCTCCAGCTCCATGTAGAAGTATCGGGAACGGTTGACTGTACAGCTAGTAAAATTGAATCAATCAACTTCTTTTCTCCTGTAGTAGCGTTGCATAGAAATAGCGTAATATAAACATTACCGAGAAAAAGTAATTCTCCCGTCTGCCTTGAGAATGATTGACACTGATTTCTCTTACAAACAGGGGAAGCACCGAAGCAAGAGCGCTGTAAAACAAGAGAGGAAAGGCTATTTTCTCCCACATAGAAATCCTTTGTCCGTCGTCGTTTGCACGGGCAACAGCCAACTGGACAACAGACTATAAACGAGATTCTAAAGAACCCCACCGTTGCTTAGTCCTAAGATTACACCAGCGCCAAGGATATGACTAAAGCTAGTAGTTGCCAAAAGTTCAGGGATAGCAAAACCCTTTAAAAGCGCCGCATTAACACCAGGTAAAGCAGGTTGCACACCCGGATTTTGGATGGCTACGCCATCAATTACAAAGGCAAAGAGGTTACACAAAACCATTACCAGTCTTACTGTTGGCGTCCAATTTGAGTAGCGGGAACAGGAGCCTTGAGTGTGGCGAATAAAATTGAGTTAATTAAAGTGATTTTCTCCTGGGTTATTAAACAAACAAGAAAATCATAAAAAGCTCCCGGTACAAAATTGCCAGCTTGTTTTAAGAATTAACATTTTTCCCTCAAAATCTGTTACAAAACTAAAAATCACCTCAAAAGTCAGAATTATGCCCATGCGGGTCAAAATTTGCGGTATTACTAAACCAGAGCAAGGAAAAGCGATCGCCCAATTAGGCGCAACAGCACTGGGATTTATCTGCGTACAAGCCTCTCCCCGTTACGTGACGCCAAGGCAAATTCAGGCAGTAGTAGAACAACTCCTTGTACAAGTTGACCGAATTGGCGTATTTGCCGATGCTACTGTTGAAGAAATTGGGCAGATTGTTAGAGATAGTAACTTGAGTGCAGTTCAGCTACATGGCAGTGAATCTCCCCAATTTTGCGAAAAGCTACGCCAATTTTTGCCAGAAGTCGAAATTCTCAAAGCTTTAAGAGTAAAAACGCCAACCTGTTTAAATCAAGCGGCGACTTATGCCTGTTGCGTGGATACCCTATTACTCGACGCCTACCACCCTCAACTCCTCGGTGGTACTGGCACAACTCTCGATTGGACAACCTTACAAGAATTTAGACCCAACTCTCCCTGGTTGCTGGCTGGGGGCTTAACGCCAGATAATATTTTAGAGGCTTTAAAGCGATCGCAACCCAATGGTATAGATTTATCGAGTGGGGTAGAGCGCTCGCCTGGAGATAAAGATTTAGACAAGGTTGCCTTACTGTTTGAGAAGGTGCAAAGCTTGCGCCAGTAGGACAGTAGGAGGCTGTAACTCTAATTCTTGACCTTTACATTACGTAGTATTGTGGGTTGGGGATTATGACCGCAATTACATCATTTGCAAGTGTTATACCGATGTATAGCAATTTGCAAGTTGGTATAACACCTAAGAGTGTAGGGGTGGGTTTTGGAGAGCAAATCGGTTTAGAGATAGGCTAGTCCTAAACCCGCCCAAAAAGTTTGTCTGTACCGAGAAGTTGAAAACTTCTCTATATGCAACGACACCCTCTTGCCATTCATCAAGAAGGTGCCGTCGCTACAGGGGCAGGTAGCTGTTAACATTCCCTAAGCCTAGTATGCTATCAGTTACTCACTCAATAAAAGATAGCTACCAGACCACCCATCAAGGAACACAGCTACCGTTTGGTCAGTGGCGCTTGCCCCGTACTGAAACTCTTTTAATGTTGT
>CADCTM010000026.1 GCA_902805485.1 uncultured Coleofasciculus sp.
GTCAAGGGTGTGGACTACGAGACTCAAATCCAAGTCTTGCGAAGTCCTCAAGTAATGTCGCCGATTTTGAAGAAAATTCAAGCTCGATATCCAGACATTACCGAAGACACTCTCCGGAGTAAACTGGTCATTACCCGGATGGCGGAAACCAAAATCATCGAAGTCCGCTATCAGGATTCCGACCCTGACAAAATTCAATTTGTTTTAAAACAAATTGTTGATGCCTACGTCAAGTACTCCGAACAAGAGCAGCAAGATAGCGTCAAGCAAGGACTAACATTTGTTAACCAACAGACCGATCTATTACAAAATCGAGTCAACTCGCTTCAGCAGAAACTCCAGGAATTCCGGCAAACTTACAACATCATCGACCCACAAACTCAGGGTGAACTCTTAACCAATCGTGTCAGCGCCATTGTTCAACAACAGCAAGAAACCCTATCCCAGCTCGGTGAATCGGAAAAACTATACAACCAACTCAAAAGTCAGTTAGGAGAATTGGGAGTATCACCAGAGCAAGCCGTTACCGCCTCAGCGCTCTCAGAAGCTCCCCGCTACCAACAGAGCCTCAACAAGCTTGCTGAAATAGAAAATAAGATTGCCGTCGAATCCGCACGCTTTACAGAAGATAGTCCGGCGATTCAAGCCCTGCGAGAACAGCAGCGAAACTTAAAGCCCTTGGTGGAACAGGAAGCGGCAACTGCAGTTGGCAGAGTAGCCACTGGCGTCCCCGACAACGCCCAATCTCTAGCTTCTCCTAGTTCCCTGCGCCTGGAACTTACAAAAAAAATGGTAGAAGCAGCGAACCAAAAGCAGGTTTTGGAAGTCCGCAAAAATGCGATCGCCCGAGCGGAAAAAGACCTCGGTCAGCAACTCAAAAACTTGGCAACTATTGCTCGTGGCTACACAGATTTACAACGCGAGCTAACTGTCGCCGCAGAGAGCTTAAACCGCTTTCTCGCCGTTCGGGAGTCGCTGCAAATCGAGAAAGCCCAAAAAACCCGTCCCTGGCAACAACTTACCAAGCCGGAACGCCCAATCTTACCCATCTCGCCCAACGTGCCGCGCGGTATCATCCTTGGCGCAGTTGCTGGACTACTTGCCGGCGCAGGTGCTGCCTTGTTAGCCGAAAAGCTCGACAAGGTATTTCACTCTCCCGACGAACTCAAAGACAGTAGCGGTTTACCCCTCTTAGGAACAATTCCTTTTCAAAAAGAACTCAAAGGACGCTTCTTGAGTGGGGCTGCCCGTCGTGCGCTGCCAGATGCCGAAATGGGAGAGCTTGAACTCAATAATCAGTCTCATCATTACATGGCGTCTCCTTTTTCAGAATCCTTTCGCTCACTATTTACAAACCTCCAATTTATCAGCCCTGATCACCCAATTCGTTCCTTAGTAATAAGTTCATCCGTACCCGCCGAAGGGAAATCTACTATTTCCACCTTCCTGGCGCAAGCCGCCGCCGCAATGGGACAACGGGTGTTACTAGTAGATGCCGATTTACGTCGTCCCCAGGTTCACGTCAGAAATGATTTACCAAACGTTTGGGGATTGAGCAATGTCATTTCCAGCGAAATCAATGTTGATGATGTGATTCAGCAATCCCCCTTGGAAGACAATCTTTACATATTAACAGCCGGTCAAATTCCCCCCGATCCGACGCGGTTATTGTGTTCTAAAAAGATGCACAATTTAGTCCAACGTTTCCAAGAAGCTTACGATTTAGTAATCTTTGATGCGCCGCCTCTCTTGGGTTTAGCTGATGCCAGACTGATGGCGGCTCATACCGATGGCATCGCTATGGTGGTCGGCTTAGGTAAAACAGACAGAGCGGTATTGACACAAGTTTTATATGGCTTAAGAATGTCTCGCGCCCGCGTTTTAGGCGTAGTTGCCAATGGCGTGAAAAATTATACCGCTAGCTCCTACGACTACTATCAACGCTATTACACCGAAGCCAAAAATCAGCAGTTAAAGGTGAAAAACTAACAGAAGTTCTCAGTACCACAGGCTAAGGGTACATATGTCGTGCCCCTACTTACTATTTCAAAATATCTTTAACAAAGGTTCGCATTTCTGCTATGACTTGGGGCTTAAGCTCATGCCCAATATTGAATTCTCGGAACTTCACCTTCACCCCCAAAGCTTCTAAACTCTCCCTCGCCTCTTGGGCTTCAACTTCCGTCACAATCTTGTCAAGTCTTCCTTGCACCATTAAAACAGGAGGCAAAGAACCTCGGTTGCTTGGCTTTGGTATTGTTGGTAAATAGCCGCCCAAGGACACCACTCCTGCTAACGGCAAGGTAATCCCGACATCTAAAGCCATTGCCCCGCCTTGGGAAAATCCGCTTAAAATTGTAGACTCAAGGGGGATACCAGTGGTGTTGGACAAGGACTTGAGCCAGTTGGTTAGTCGTTGCCGACTTTGTGGTAATCCTTTATGATCCTGGCTTTTCAAGTCGTACCACATCTTACCCCCAAAGACGCTAGGATCGGGGTAAGGAGCATTCGGAAACAAAAACTGGAAATCAGGCAAACGAAGCGCTGATGCCATTGATGCCAACGCCTGCCCTTTGCTACCCGATCCATGCAGGCAGACGATTAATCCTGCTGGTATTCCGCCTTTAGCTGGGGGATAGGAGAGGAATTGTAAAGCGTTGGATTGATTGGGTAAAGGAGACGTTTGGGCTTGTGCGGGTCGTAGTAGTGTTGTTGAGAAAGTAGTAGCACAGCTAATTAACAGGAATTCTCGCCGACTCAGGGGGCTGTCTTTCACTCTGCACCAAAAATTCTCACTCATTGATAATGGTTTGTTCTAACTGATGGGTGATCGCGATCAGGTTCTTTGTGTTGTCGCTTCGTTATTATACGGGGATCGTCGCCCTATTCAGGATTTGTCCGCCGATCGCCTTAATTCAACGTTGCTTGAAGCCTCCGGTGGTTGTTTTTGGCTGAGGGAAGAATAAACAAGTTGGAGGTGTGAAGTGATTGCTTGCCAAGAATAGCGATGATAACTCAAGCGCTTGCCATTGTCACCAAATTCCTGGCGCAATTTTGGGGAATTCAGGAGAAGTGCGATCGCTTTTCCTAATGCCTCCTCCTCTCCTGGCACTACTAACCCCGCTCCCGCTGCCGCAATTTCTGGCGCAATTTGCACGCCTGGAGTCACAATAACAGGTAATCCATGACTCATCGCTTCTGCCACCGCCACCCCAAAGTTCTCAGAAAAAGACGGCAGTACAAACAGATCCGCGCCTTGCAGTAGTAGCTGTTTGTTGTAACCTGTTACAAAACCCGGAAACGAAGTGCGATCGCTTAAACCCAGCGACGATGTTAATTTTTTTAATTCTGTAATATAACTCAACTCTCCGGAACCCGCTAAAATCAGGTGAAAGTTTTTATCTGCCAATTGATTTAGCGATCGCAACAGTAAATCTGGACGCTTTTTGTAGTGGAGGCGCGAGAGAAACAGCACAATGGGCGTTTCCGGTGCTATCCCATACCTCGCACGAAGCTGCTGCCTTGCTTGAGGCAAATCTGGCGGCATCTCCACCCCCAACGGCAGAGTTATAGTGCTTGTCTCAATGCCAAAATTCTGGACATCCTCAGCTTCGCCGGCACAAGTGCAATGAATCGCCGCAGCATGATTCAGATTATGTCGCTCAATTGCGGCGGTATAAATTTGTTTTTTTAGGCGACTTTGAGCTAATGCCCAAGGAGAGAGCTGCCCAATTGTACGCATAATATAGGGAACTCCTTGACAACGAGCGATCGCACTTGCACAAGTCGAAGCATAAGAAAACAGATAATGGGTATGAATTAAGTCATAATCCCGCGTATGTTGCCACAACCAACGAGTTAGCTGTGCCGAAAAGATAAACTCTTTCAAAGGAGGCGAAAAACGCTTAAAAAACCAAACAGGTACTTGCTCGTACTCAATACATTGGTTTAAAGGCACTTCTAGTAAGCCGTTACCCCAATCATTCGTCGTAGCAATTTCCGCATCAACTCCGGCTGCTCGCAACGCCTTAACCAAATTTAAAACCACATGAGTCGGCCCCCCCAGCGCTGGATTTATTGAGGGAATAACGTGTAAAACTTTCAAAGATTTCCGGTATGGGTAGTAATGCACGTTGAAAAGTAGGTAGGTGCGATTGAAGGGTAGTGCTTCTAGAAATTACTAATAAGAATAATCGAGTTTTGGCAAAAAAACAAATCGATAATTTTTAAACACTAACAAATCATCTGTGTTCATCTGTATGCCTCTATGGTTTCATTTCAAAAAACCAATCAACGACAACAAATATAATGGCTAGATTATCAGTTATTGCCGATAAAAACCTAAGTTATCCAAATGAGGGAAACTTTTCCCCCAGCGAAATATTTCCTGAATATCAGTACGGAGATATCGCCACACAGCCAAATCTTACCTATGCAGCCGTCCGAAATTGTCTAGCACAAGCGGGTTTAGATCGCGTCCACTTCGGTAGTAAAAACTGGAACCCCTTCGGAGAATACATTCAACCCGGACAAAAAGTATTTGTTTTATGCAATTTTGTCTATCATCGTCGCTTTGATGAAACCCCAGATTCCTTTGCCGCTAAATGCACTCACTCCGCTGTATTGCGCCCTCTATTGGACTACTTGTTACTAGCCGTTGGTAAATCGGGCAGCGTCCATTTTGGCAATGCTCCCGTACAATCTTGTAAGTGGTCTTCTGTGTTGGATGAAACAAAAGCCCAACAAGTTTTAGATTTTTATCATTCAATTGGGGAACCTATAAAAGCTCAAGATTTGCGCTTGTATGTGGCCCAAAGAAGTGTCCTCGGTTCTGTGGAGAAGTTAGAACAAAGAGATGATAAAGATGCAGTGTTTATTGACCTCAATAGTAAAAGTTTACTTGACAAAATCCCTAATGTAAAGGATGCACATTTCCGTTTATCCGACTACGATCCGCGACGTACAGAAGCATTTCATTCCCACGGCAGTCATGTTTATGTCCTCAATAAACAGTTGTTAGAAGCAGATGTCGTGATTAGTTTGCCGAAGCTAAAAACCCATGAGAAAGTGGGGATTACTTGTGCGTTGAAAGGCTGTGTAGGTGCGATTGCTCATAAAGATTGTTTGGCTCATCATCGTTTTGGATCGCCGGATATTGGGGGTGATGAATATCCAGTTGACAAGTTTTATTTTAAGCGTTCAATTTCTGGCTTTCATGACTGGGTGCAACAAAGTAAAGCTGATAGTTTCCAGGGAAATTTGTTGCGGGTAATTGATCGCGTTTTTCGGAGTGGTTTACGTCGGTTAGTTCCCGTCACTGCGGGCGCTTGGTGGGGAAATGATACGGCTTGGCGCATGGCTTTGGATATCGCTCGAATTATTCGCTACGCTACGGCTGAGGGGGAAATGCAAAGTCTGCCTGTGCGTCAACATCTGGTACTTGTGGATGGCATTGTTGGCGGTGAAGGAATGGGACCTTTGAAGCCAACGCCTGTACGAAGTGGGGTGATTTTATTTGCGGATGATCCGGTTTTGGCTGATTATAGTTGTGCTAA
>CADCTM010000027.1 GCA_902805485.1 uncultured Coleofasciculus sp.
GTGGTGGAGTGCATGATGTTGGAACTAATTTTAAAGGAATAAAAGCTAAACCAGGATATTATCTAATCAAAACTAACTTGAGAACTCGGACATCTATTTGGTTAATAACACGAGGCTTTACCAATCAGCTAAAAGACTCCCGGAATTGGCAATTGATTAATTATTAAAACCTTGCTCATGTTCTGCTAAAAAATTCGTTAAATTTGTGACTGCCATTAAATATTAGATGAGTAAAGCAAAATTACGTCGATCGCTTCTCAATACACGACAATTAATGCCCAGAGAGGAATGGCGGGAAAAAAGCGATCGCATTTGCTTCCATCTCCAATCCTCACCTCGATTTACGCAATCTCAGACCATCCTCGCTTATTTCAGTTTTCGCCAAGAACCCGAACTCAGTCCTTTATTCAAAGACTCTAAACAGCGTTGGGGCTTTCCTCGATGTGTCGAGAAATCTCTATCCTGGTCTAGCTGGAAGCCTGGGGAAGCTTTACAGACCGGAGCTTATGGTATTTTTGAACCTCATGCCAATTCTCCCACCTTACAGCCCGATGAAGTTGATTTAATTCTTGTCCCAGCACTCGCTTGTGACAAACAAGGGTATCGCCTTGGTTACGGGGGCGGTTTTTATGACCGGATGCTTAGTTTACCCGAATGGGTGGAGAAACCGACGATTGGCATTATCTTTGAATCAGCTTACTTACCTGAGTTACCTGTAGATGATTGGGACAAAAAGCTGCATGGCGTTTGCACAGAAAGTGGTTTGAAGATGGCACAATAAATTGTTTAGCGTTGCTATCCTGGGGCATTGATGATTCTTGTAGGGTGGACATTCTTACCCGCCTTTTAATCTATTGGGAGGGGCGAAAGCATTGCGGCACGTAGTGCGACGCCCAGCTCACAAAACGTAGAACGCAACGATAATAATTAGTGGATGAAATTCAAACTTCAAAATTCAAGGATTAATTTCCGCAATCATTCTCAGTGGCGAGATTTCTGGATATATGTGCTGCTCTTTTGCATCGCTTTTGTGATGCTCTTCCCGTTATTATGGCTAATCAGCACCGCCTTCAAATCTCCAACAGAAAATATCTTCCAATTTCCTCCGCAGCTATTTCCCACTCAACCAACAGTTCAAAATTTCGTTACCGTTTGGCAAAACAATCCGTTTGGGCAATATTTATTCAACAGCACTTTCATCGCAATTCTCGCCGTTAGTTTAAATTTACTATTTTGTTCCTTAGCGGCTTATCCCTTGGCACGGCTGGATTTTCGAGGGAAGGAATTAATTTTTACAGGTGTAATTTCTACAATCATGATTCCCTTCCAAATTGTGATGATTCCCCTGTATATCCTCATCGTACAGTTGGGTTTAAGAAATACCTACCTTGGCGTTATTTTCCCCGATATTGCTTCCGCTTTTGGGATTTTTCTATTGCGACAAGCCTTCATGGGTGTACCGAAAGAATTGGAGGAAGCGGCACGGATGGATGGTTGTTCAGAATTAGGTTTATGGTGGAATGTGATGTTACCTGCAATTCGTCCCGCCTTAGTAACATTAGCGATATTTGTGTTTATTGGTTCTTGGAGTGACTTTCTTTGGCCGTTGATTGTCTTGGATCGACCAGAATATTATACGCTGCCTCTAGGTGTGGCTAATCTTGCGGGTACGTTCTCTTTAGATTGGCGTTTAATTGCGGCTGGTTCGGTGATTTCAATTGCTCCGATCCTGCTATTGTTCTTATTTGTACAACGGTACATTGTGCCGACAGACGCAGGAAGTGGGGTTAAGGGGTAGAAGGTTCCGCAATCTTGGTATAAATCGTTAAGACCGATTCCTCTAAACGAGCCTTGAGTGGGGAAAATATATTTCTCCGTAAATTTACCAATCTCAAATTCGGTAACAGTCGCTACGGTATGACAAGGAAACTGTTCCGCTATTGGATACTCAGTTGTTTACCATAATTAGCATTACTGCGATCGCCTTCTTAAGCCTGATCTTATTGATCTTTCTACAGCAGCGAAGAACTGCCCAAGCTCTGGCAATATCGCAAGAAAGTGAAAAGCGCTTGAGAACTGTAATCAATAAGATGCAGGTTGGTGTGCTGCTAGTCAATTCGCAAACCGAAATTCTCCTGTGCAATCAAGCTGCTTCTACTCTGCTGGGTCTAACGGAACATCAACTATTGAGCAAAACTACTGCCGATCCAGATTGGCAGGTGATTCGCGAAGACGGAACACCATACCCCAGCCAAAATCGTCCGGTACAACAGGCAATTACTACTCGTCAACTCGTGCAGGACGTGGTGATGGGCTTTTACAATCCCACTATTCGAGATTGGGTCTGGTTGTTGGTTAATGCCGAGCCGCAGCTAACAGCAGATGGCTGTGTGGAGCAGATTATCTGTACCTTTAACGATATTACAGAGCGCAAGCGAGCGGAAGTTGCACGAAAAAAGAGTGAAAGCGCTGCACTTTGTACGGCAACACTGCTGCAAACTGTTGTGACCAATGCACCGATTATTGTGTATGCCTTGGACAAGGACGGGGTGATTACCCTTTCTGAGGGGAAAGGACTGGAAGCTGTAGGACGAAAGCCTGGTCAGACGGTTGGACAACGTGTATTCGATCTCTCCCACGACGAACCTGATCGAGTGGAAAATATCCGCTGTGTACTCGCTGGTACAGATAAGAAATGGCTCTGGCAGCTTGGGGACTTGGTATATGAAACTCGCGCTACGCCAATTCGCGATCGCAACGGTCAGGTTACGGGTTTAATTGCGGTAGCGACTGACATTACCGAGCGCCAAGTGGCGGAAAATGCTCTCGCTAGGCTCAATGAAGAGCTAGAAAATCTTGTCAAAGAGCGCACGGCTGAACTAGAACAAAAAAATTGGCTGCTTCAGGTTGAGATGCAAAAGCGCTCCTCAGCACAAGAGATATTAGAGCGTTATAAATTATTTGCCGAACACACTCGCGACGTTATTGTGTTTTTCCAGCCGGATGGTCAAATCATCGAAGTAAATCAGGCGGCAGTGAAGACATACGGTTATGAGCGTTGTGAGCTACTTCACCTGAATATCCAAGATTTACGAGCTTCTCAAACTCTTACCTTACTGCCTGAACAAATCGAGCAAGCAAATCCTGAAAGTAGCTTGTTTACTACAACCCACCGTCGCTCTGATGGCAGTACTTTTCCCGTTGAAGTCAGTTCGCAAGGTACCGTGATTGGGAACCAAAAAGTTTTCTTAAAAATAATTCGGGATATTACCCAACGAAAATCATTTAAAGATGCACATCAACAGAGTGAGGAACGCTTCCGCGCCACGTTTGAACAGGCGGCAGTTGGCATTGCTCATGTCGGCTTAGATGGTCGGTGGCTTCTCGTCAATCAAAAGCTTTGCGACCTTTTAGAGTATAAGCGACCGGAAGTATTGAGGCTTAACTTTTGGGACATTACTCACTCAGATGACTTGGCGGAGCATTTACAATTGTTGAGCCAGCTAAGAGCTGGTTTGATTCCCTATTATTCGCTGGAGCAACGCTATATCAGTGCCTCTGGTTCTGCCATCTGGATTAATCTTACTGTGTCCTTGGGGCGATCTCAGATGGGCAAACCGTCCTATTTTATCTTTGTACTTGAAGATATTACCGCTGCCAAAACCGCAGCTATGCTACGCCAGCGCACAGAATCAGCTCTTCAAGAAAGCGAAGCCAAATTTCGCAACTTTGTCGAAAATGCCAACGACGTTATTTATTCTTTGAATCTACAAGGCGTATTTTCCTATGTTTCCCCAAACTGGCCTGATATTTTAGGACATGACGTACAAGAGGTTGAAGGACAATTATTTATTCCCTTCGTTCATCCCGATGATGTGCCAGCTTGTATGGATTTCTTTCAAACAGTCATTACAACAGGTAAAAAGCACTCTGGAGTTGAATACCGAATTAAACATAAGGATGGGACTTGGCGATGGCATAAATCCAGCGGTTCGGTTTCCAGAGATGCTTTAGGGAATGTTTTGTACTTTATTGGCATCTGTCGTGATATCACTGCCAGAAAGCTTGCTGAATCGGCACTGCGCCAGAGTGAGGAACGCTTCCGTCAGTTAGCGGAAAACATCCATGAAGTCTTCTGGATTGCCTCACCTACTAATGACCAGTTTTTTTATGTCAGTCCGGCATACGAAGCAATATGGAACTGCTCCTGTGAGCAATTGTATGAAAACCCTAAACTTTGGTTAGAGGCTATTCACGCGGAGGATCGCTCTCAAGTACTTGCCGTTGTTGAGAGCGATCAACAAGATGGGTACGAACATCAGTATCGGATCGTCAAGCCAGATGGTTCAGTTCGTTGGATACGCGATCGCGCTTTTCCCATCCGCAATGAGCTTGGGGAGGTCTACCGCTTCGCTGGTGTTGCGGAGGATATTACTGATCAAAAACGTGCAGAAGAGCAAGTTCAATTCTTGCACTCAATCACAAAAGCCATTTTTGAGTCCCAAGACTTTGAAACTGCTCTGGGAGTGGCGCTACAGAAAGTATGTGAAGTGACGGGTTGGGATTTAGGAGAAGCTTGGATTCCTCACCCGGATGGTAGTGTCCTCGAATGCCGTACTTGGTACAACCCCCAGTCAGGTCTAGAAGAATTTATCAAGGCGAGTGAAGAGTTTAAATTTACACCAGGTTTTGGGCTACCCGGACGGGTTTGGGATTCAAAACAACCGGAATGGCGACGGGATGTTTCAATGGAGCAGAGTAACATTTATCCTCGTTGCCAACTAGCAGGGGAATTTGGATTAAAAGCGGCTCTGGGAATTCCCATTGTTGTTGAGGACAGCGTTTTGGCTATCCTTGTTTTCTATATGTTTGAAGCTCACGAACAAGATGAACAGCTCATTGAAGTGATTTGCGCCTCAACAGAATTGGGCTTGTTTATGCAACGCAAGCGGGTCGAAGATGAAGTTCGCACAGAACTCAAGAAAGAAAAAGAACTTAGTGAGCTTAAATCTCGCTTTATCTCCATGGCTTCTCACGAGTTTCGCACTCCCTTGTGTACTATTCTTTCTTCTGCCGATTTATTAGAACTCTACGGAAAAAAATGGTCAGAGGATAAAAAAACTGAACACCTCCAACGCATTCAAAGCGCTGTTGAACGGATGTCTCAGTTATTAGATGATGTACTCTTAATTGGGAAAGCCGAAGCAGGAAAGCTAGAGTTTCAGCCTGCCCCCATGAATCTAGACAAATTCTGCGCTGATTTGGTAGAAGAACTGCAACAGGGGAAAAGCAGCAGCCAGCATACCATCACTTTTGTTAAGCGTGGTCATTACACCACGACTCTCATGGATGAAAAGCTATTACGCCACATCTTATCAAATTTAATATCGAATGCAATTAAGTATTCACTTCCTAGTAATAATATATATTTTGAAGTGAATTGTCAAGAGGAAGAAGCAATATTTATAATTAAAGATTCAGGAATTGGCATTCCGAAAGAAGACCAGCAACGGCTGTTTGAATCGTTCCATCGAGCTAAGAATGTTGGTAC
>CADCTM010000028.1 GCA_902805485.1 uncultured Coleofasciculus sp.
AAAAACAACGCCAGTCAAATTTATCGTTGAACTTCTCTAATTTCAACGATAGCAATGTTGATACTAGTGGCATTGTCTTCATTGACTCTATGGTTGATGACTATGAAATGCTGATGGCAGGAGTGAAACCAGGTTTAGAAGTCGTGCTGCTGGATGACAGCCAAGATGGGATTGTTCAAATCACCCAATCGCTGAAAGGACGCAGTGGCTTATCGAGTCTGCACATTGTCGCTCATGGCGATGCAGGCGAGTTGTGGGTGGGCATTGGGTTCGTCAATAGTAATACGCTTGAACAATACAAGCATGATTTGCACTCTTGGGCAGCCGCTTTAGCCCCGGATGCTGACATTCTCCTCTATGGTTGCAACATCGCCGCCGGGGAGACGGGTCGGCAATTTGTGGAACTTTTCAGTGAGTTGACGGGTGCTAATGTTGCCGCTTCTAGTAACTTGACGGGAAGTGCGACATTAGGTGGCGACTGGGAACTAGAGGTGAAGGTTGGGAATGTTGGAGCGCCTATTGCATTTGGAGCAGAGACAGTGGAGGCTTACAACGCTGTTCTCACTACCCGCCTCATCTCTGTTGGTGACAACGGCACCCAGGGGAATGACTTCTCCTCCAACCCCTCGATCTCTGCCGATGGTCGCTATGTGGCGTTTAGGTCTGCTGCCAGCAACCTGGTGAGTGGCGACACCGACGGCATTGGTGACATCTTCGTCTACGACACAGTAGCCAACACCACCCGCCTCGTCTCTGTTGACGACAACGGCACCGAGGGGAATGACTTCTCCTTCTCCCCCTCGATCTCTGCCGATGGTCGCTATGTGGCGTTTCAGTCTAGTGCCAGCAACCTGGTGAGTGGCGACACCAACGGCGAGTTTGACATCTTCGTCTACGACACAGTAGCCAACACCACCCGTCGCGTCTCTGTTGACGACAACGGCACCCAGGGGAATGACTTCTCCTACCTCTCCTCGATCTCTGCCGATGGTCGCTATGTAGCGTTTGGGTCTGATGCCAGCAACCTGGTGAGTGGTGATACTAACGGCACTCTCGACATCTTCGTATACGACACAGTAGCCAACACTACCCGCCTCGTCTCCGTTGACGACAACGGCATCCAGGGGAATAGCTTCTCCTTCAACCCCTCCATCTCTGCCGATGGTCGCTATGTGGCGTTTGAGTCTAATGCCGATAACCTGGTGAGTGACGACACTAACAACAGTTGGGACACCTTCGTCCATGACACAGTAGCCAACATCACCCGTCGCGTCTCCGTTAACGACAACGGCACCGAGGGGAATAGGGACTCCTTCTCCCCCTCCATCTCTGTTGATGGTCGCTATGTGGCGTTCTGGTCTTCTGCCGATAACCTGGTGAGTGGTGACACTAACGACGCTCCCGACACCTTCGTCCATGACACAGTAGCCAACACCACCCGCCGCGTCTCCGTTGGCGATAACGACACCCAGATGATTGGCTACTCCACCTCCCCCTCCATCTCTGCCGATGGTCGCTATGTGGCGTTTGATTCTAATGCCAGCAACCTAGTGAGTGGCGACACTAACGGCACTTCTGACATCTTCGTCTATGATCGCAATTCTGGAACCCAGAATCCTTGGACGGGAACACCCTTTGACGATACCTACACTTACACAGGCACTGACAACTTCACAGGTAGTGGTCTAGCTGGCAACGACACGATAGTTGGAGGAATTGGCAACGACACTCTAATTGGCGGCACTGGTAATGACTCCTTAGTTGGTGGTTTAGGCAATGACACCTACTACGTGGACAGTTTCAGAGATGACAAGATTGTAGAGAACCTCAATGAAGGCATTGATACCGTCATTTCCTCGCAGAGCTACCGATTAGGTGATAACTTAGAAAATCTCTCTTTGACAGGTACTGCAATTCGTGGCACCGGCAACAGTCTTGACAACCGGATTATTGGTAATAGCCAAACGAACTTTTTAGGGGGTCAAGCAGGCAACGACACCATCTTCGGTGCAGCCGGCAACGACAATCTCAATGGTAACGATGGCAATGACCGCTTATCTGGTGGAGAAGGTAACGATACTTTAGTTGGAGAGGGCGGTTCTGACTTCCTGTGGGGTGCAAATGGCAATGACCTCCTTGTCGGTTACGGAAGTACTTCAGGTGAACAGGATACCTTGGTCGGTGGAGCTGGTTCTGATACTTTTGGTGTTGGCGTCAATTTTGCCTATTTTGGTGGTGGGAGTGGGGGATTAGTCGGCTATACAGACGATGGCAATGCTGGCTATGCCCTGATTCGAGGTTGGGAGTCAACTGATTTCATCGAACTTAAAGGTGACATTAGTCTATACACCTTTGGCTCGGAAAACCGTGCTGGTATGAGTACTCTGGACACCACGATTTACTACAACGGCATTGATGGGCTAGATTTAATTGCTGTTGTACAAGACGCGACCAATGTAACTGTAGATAATTTGGTCTTTTTCACTTAAGTTGTTTGGAGTAAGGGCGCACAACCCCGGAGCGAAGGGGAGGACGCCCCTACTATAAAGTTCCGCCGGAATGTTTTTACAACAAAGTTTTATCAAAACTTATTGTTGGCGTTGCTGTTAGAAAGATTTTCTCCTGAAAGCCTTAATGGGGAGAGTAGAACTAACTTTATCCCTAAATCTCAGTAGTCCGCAAAAGCGTTACTTGCCAAGACTGCTCAGATGTGCTACGAGTTAATGCCCGCTCAGATTGAACCTAAACAAAACTAATGTCAACCACTTATCCAATTATCGAAACCCAGTTAAGGCTGATTCGAGCCTTACAGAAAGGATACATCGAAGCGCTGGAAGCCGGAGACTGGCAAGCGGCAAATTACCGATGCTTACACCTACATAAATTATGTGAAGGACTGCACCATCTCAGTCAGTTGCTGGATCGAGAAACCAGTATCCCGGAGGCAATGCCACCAAAAGCTATGCCAAAAAGTATGAACAATAGCTGGGTGAGTAGTATTCGTGCTACTGCCCCCCTAAATTCTTTGGCTCCTGCCTCTGACTCGACGGAAAAGCCTGCAGTCTCTCCGCCACTACCTCCGGAACCGACGCGCTACGAATGGGGTATTGGCTTTCAAGGTATGGAACCACCACCAATTGATGAAGTATGGTAGTTGCCTTGTGGTAGGGGCGACACATACGTCGCCCGTACTTAAATAAAAAATTTTGTGCCTACTGAAGTCAGCAGGCACAAAAAACGGGTTAACCAAAACGGGTCAACCCGTGAAGTGGGAACGCCTAAGTAGACTATTTTTGCAGAACCAACTTGACGTTGGCATTTTGCAAGCCGCGCTGCTTGACTTCTGCTAAAGTCTTGTTAACAGCGTACTTCTGGTTGATTGAGTTGATCAGCTCGGTTTGGTTGTGCTTCTTAGCAACGCCCCAAAGATCAGCAATCAGGTCAAAGGAACCATCGCTGTTGCGTGACCAGCCGAGATCATACTCACCTTCGAGAATAGCAACCAAGTCTGCACGAACGCGTTGACCGTTGTAGCCACGGACATCAGCTTCGGACTTGACGGAGATACCCAGGTCACGGAGAGAAGCTTTCAGGATTTCGGCGTCGGTGATCTTGGTGCGAAGAGTGCTAAAGTGAGACATTTGGATTTCCTCCAGTAGAGTAAGAAGAGATACAGATACAACAACGTAGCGTTTTACTTTGTGACTAAGCCGCTTAACTTGAGGGCGGCTTTTTTGCAAACTGCTAGCAAAAGTTTGCTAGCCTTTACTCCTGTTGGGAGCAGGAGAAAGCCTTTTAAAACTCCATTCGCTGATATTCAGCAACGGAGGATGCAGCAGGTCGCGCGCGCTGCCTAGCCCAGTCCCTGAGGGCTGTTACCTGCTCGGTCATTGTCCGGGAAAGCGGCAGAGTTGCTTTGATTGCCGCAATAATGTCCAGTTGCGTAAATTCCCGGTCTTGAGCAAATGCCTCATACATCGCAGCGATTAGGGCTTGCTCAATTTCGGCTCCAGAGAAGCCGTCAGAAACTTTCGCCAACTGTTCTAAGTCGAAGCGCGCAATATCTCGACGCCGCTTACTTAGATGAATGTTAAAGATTTGCTGGCGCTCTTCTGGTGTTGGTAAATCAACGAAGAAGATTTCATCAAAACGACCTTTGCGGAGAAATTCTCCAGGTAGACGCTCAACTCGGTTCGCCGTCGCCATCACAAATACAGGTGAAGTCTTCTCTTGCATCCAAGTTAGGAAGGAACCGAAGATGCGGCTTGAAGTGCCTCCATCCGAGTCAGAAGAACCTGTCGTGCCTGCGAAAGACTTGTCTAGTTCGTCAATGAATAGGATGGCTGGAGAAATCGATTCTGCCGTTTTAAGAGCGTTACGTAAATTTGCTTCTGAACGCCCTACCATTGACCCATCATAGACCCGACCCATATCCAAGCGCAGAAGTGGCAAACCCCAGAGGCGAGAAGTGGTTTTGGCAATCAAAGATTTACCGCATCCAGGAACCCCCAAGATTAACATCCCTTTGGGTTGGGGTAAACCGTATTCTCTCGCCCGTTCGGTAAAGGCATTTGAGCGTTGCTTGAGCCATCGCTTCAGCTCTTCCAAACCCCCTACAGCATCCAGGGTTTCATCTTCTTCAATGTACTCTAGAATACCATTGCGGCGGATTAGCTGCTTCTTCTCAGAAAGAACAATATCAACTTCAGCTTCGGTGAGGCGTCCAGCTTTTACCTGGGCTTTGCGATAAACTTTTTCGGCTTCATCTCTCGTCAAGCCTAATGCTGATTTGAGAAGTTTTTCCCGTGTTTCTGTTGTGGTACGACGAGTTTTGCTTTGCTCTAATTGATGTGACAGCACTTGGTTCAGCTCTGCCAAGTCTGGCAAGGGGTAGTCAAGAACGACAACTTCCTTTTCCAGTTCGATTGGCACGGTTTGCACCGGAGACATCAAGATAATTGTTTTTTGTGTGCCTTTAAAACTTGCGATCGCATCTCGTAGCCATCGGGTTGTTGCTGGCGAATCAATAAAGGGATGTAAGTCTTTAAAGATATAAATACCGGATTCTTTCTGCTGGATTACCCATTGAATGGCTGCTTCAGGGGAAACAGTATTGTGTTGAGTGACATTGCGTGATTGACCATACTCAACAATTCCGTGGGTGACTGTCCAGATGAAGAGACGCCTTTGTTGTGACTTCAGTTCTTGTCCAATCATGGATATTGCCCTCTCAGTCCGCTCTTCCTCGGAAGTCACGAGGTAGATTAGAGGATATTGAGCTTGAATGAGAATCTTGATCTCTTCTTGCATGAGTATCGACCTAATTTTAGAGACGGCGCAACCAAAGCTCGAACCTTTTCCAAAGAGCAACACAATTGTTAACTCTTCACTTCGCAAGAACTAATTCCTCTTCTCCCTGAGAGTCCGTACGGGAACTTACTTCTTCTCGTACTTTTTCTACCGGAAGTTCATCAGCCAAAATACTAGACTGATTGCTTAGAGAAATCATCTCCTCGCCATTCAAGACTACAGATGTAGAAAAA
>CADCTM010000029.1 GCA_902805485.1 uncultured Coleofasciculus sp.
TTCTTTAAAGATTATGTTGTTTGTTGGTTAGCTGATGCCAGGACGGAGACTTGAACTCCGGACACGGGGATTTTCAGTCCCCTGCTCTACCAACTGAGCTATCCCGGCTTGTTATTTTTAGCGCTTAACTAAAGTAGCAAATTTATTCGGTGTTTGCAAGCAAAAATTTTTGAATTTGCTAAAAATCATAGCTGAACGTATGTTCATAAGTTTTTTAAAGCCGCAAGATTGTTCAAAACACTGAAAACGTTGATCATTTCCATTCGTTACCATAAAGTTACAAGAGCCATACCTAGCAGGTATAAAAAGCAAAATGTCAGCCCAACCCCAAGCTGAGATGTCTCCAGTTAATCCCTTAGAGGAAATTAAAAATCTCAATTGCAATCCGCCGCACCCGGTTGAGGTTGATAATGTTGAGCGACTTCAGAGTCAAATCAGCACAGAAAAAGCCCAGCAGATGGCAGAATTTTTCAGTCTTTTGGGGGATACAAACCGCTTGCGGATAGTTTCAGCGTTGGCGATTGAAGAGCTATGTGTTTGTGACTTAGCGGCAGCCCTGGAGATGAGTGAATCAGCGGTTTCTCATCAGATGCGAACATTGCGGACAATGCGGATGGTAGGCTACCGCAAGCGGGGGCGCAAGGTATTCTATCGCCTTTTAGATAATCACGTCCTAGACCTGTATCGGACTGTTGCAGAGCATCTGGATGAATCTGAAGAGTAAGGTTGATCTAATGTTGCTGTCAGCACATTGATGATTCTTGTGGGGTGGGCATCTTGCGCGCCAATAGAATGTTTTGGGAAGGGCGAAAGCATTGCAGCACGTAGTGCGACACCCAGACCACTCATAATTAAATTTTATCCTCCCACATTTTCTACAACGCCCACTTGTCAAGAAGCGATCGCACATTCGCCCCCCTGCCACTGCTAAAAACGTCCAGACATGAAGTATTACTAGGAAGTCTGGCAATCAGAGATTTCTGAAAATCTCAAACGGGTAGGAGGAGTGTAAATGTCTAGAAATTTAGCAAAAAACTTGTGGCGAGTTAGCCCAGCAATTTGGGGCACCGCGTTGGTTGTATCAGCAAGTGGCACGGTAAGCGCAACGCCAGTGGTGACAGAAACCGCTCAACCCCAAACAGCAGCGATTATTCCCGCAGTGCCTCAAGACGCCTTAATCGTTGGCGTAACTGAACTAGAAAACCAGCCTGTTGCAGATATCAAACCAGCAATCAGCACCCCAGTCGAGCCATCACCAAAACCCGTCTCTGTGACACCTGCAAACGTCATAGCAGACAGTTCCCCGGTGTCGTCTGAAGCAAGTACCCTCGAACAAATTGAGCGCTACAGCAACGAGCGACCGGTTGATGAGAGCATGGAGCAAGTCACCTCAGTGTCGCAGCTATCGGATGTCAAGCCAACAGACTGGGCATTTGAAGCAATGCGATCGCTTGTTGAACGCTACGGTTGTACCGCAGGCTATCCCGATGGCACCTATCGCGGCAATCGAGCGCTCAGTCGCTATGAATTTGCCGCAGGATTAAATGCCTGTTTACAGAGGATTCAGGGCTTAGTCGCCGACAGAACGAATGATGCCGTCCTCAAACAAGACTTAGTTACAATACAGCAATTAATAGCTCAATTTGGACTAGAACTTGCAATTTTACGGGCGAATGTAGATGCCTTACAAGCCCGTACAGCCGAATTAGAACTTACTCAGTTTTCCACCACCACCAAACTCAATGGAGAAGTAATCTTTGGTGTGACGGGGATTGTGTCGGGAGACGATATTTTCGGTCAACCTGTTGACAATGTAACAATCTTTGGTAGCCGAACCCGACTGAGTTTAGATACCAGCTTTACAGGACGAGACTTGTTGAGGACGCGACTGCAAGCGTCGGGACTAAATTCCTTCAGAAGCAGAACCCAAACCTTTGAGGGAAATCTCGCTTTTGCGGCAGAAAATGCCAATAATAATCTTCAAGTTGATGCGCTGCTTTATAAATTTCCCATCGGTAAAAGCACAGAAGTTGTCATTGCCGCCAATGGAGGCAGAGCTTATGATTTTGCCAGTACCGTCAACTTCCTTGATGGCGACGGCGGATCAGGGGCGTTAACTCGTTTCGGCACGCGTAACCCGATTTATTACCTGGTTGAGGGTTCAGGAGTGGGGTTGAGGCATCAATTTGGCGATCGCCTGGAACTGAGTTTAGGGTATTTAGCGGGTGATGCCAATAACCCTGGCGATAGTGGGGGTTTGTTCAATAGTGCTTATGGGGCGATGGCACAGCTAGTTTATAAACCCAATAGTCGATTTCAGTTGGGCTTAACTTACATTAACTCCTACAACCGTGAAACCCTTACAGGTAGCCAGGTTGCCAATCCCCAGACGTTTATTCGTGAACTGGCAAGACAACCGGCAAATCTCAACTTTCAACCCCCCAGCGCCCCCAGCACTCCGATTGTCTTTGCGGCTAATCAACCAATTCCGGCGGGGACGCTGTTACCATCGGGGACACAGCTTCCGGCAGGCACAACTTTAATTGGCGCGACAACGCTGCCGTTTGGGATCACAGTTCCCGCACCCGCACCCTTGCCGGGAAATATAACAATTCCTGCCGGCACGACAATTCCTGCTGGAACAACGTTACCATCTGCGATCGCACTTCCCACAGATTTCCCCTTGCCAACCGCGATTACGCTTCCTGTAGACTTAACAATTCCCGGCGCAACAACGGCGCCACTGCCACCGATCACTTTTAATGGTACGGTAGGCGACTTACTCAGACAGCCTGATTTTGCGGGTATTCCTCTAGGATTTGACCTCAATATTCCGATCGCTAGTAATTCCTTTGGCTTAGAGGTATCCTGGCAGGCAAGCGATCGCTTTGTCTTGGGTGGCTGGGTTGGCTATACCCGAACGAACACCCTCTCTACAGGTAATGGACTATTAAGTCGTGGCACGATTAACACCATTAATGCGGCGCTTACCCTCGCTTTCCCCAATCTCGGCAAAAAAGGCAACCTAGGGGGCATTATTGTGGGAGTAGAGCCATTTGTGATTGACACAGACGTAACGGTAAATCCAAACTTCGTCAATCTTTCTTCCTTAAATCCGGCACTGCTTCCCGCCGGACTTGCCTTATTTAACTCAGCCCCCCGCATCCGGCAGATCGTAAACAGTTTTAATGATGTAGACCCGAATGTCTCATTGCACGTCGAAGCGTTCTACCAAATGCAACTAACTAATAATATCTCGATTACTCCCGGAATTGTCTGGATCACGGCTCCTGGTTTTAACTCCAACAACGCCGATCTTGTAATTGGCACAATCCGAACCACATTTCGTTTTTAACAATACCTGATGCAGACATTCCAGCGGAACGTCTCTACTACTCAAAAAGACCAACTGACGTGCGTAGCTGGTCTTTTTTCGTTGCTATTATTGTTGTCTGCTCTACACAGAGAAAATCCAGGCTGCACGTTCCCAATCGGCTGCCTTAAGATTTCTTTAAAAATATCGTAACATAAAATACCCTTTTTCTGTAAATAAAATTTACACGCTCCTTAAGACAGATCTTTCCTCAGATAGGTGCTGCCTTGTGGGGGGCGTCCCCAGATGATTTTTTCTTGCTTATAAATTGCCATGCCAGGTTTTGCACCCTTGGGCTTATACACATATTTCGGTGTCGTGTAAACCACCGGAACTTGGTCACTCTGACGCGCCCTGCTATAGTGGGCAGCAAGGTCGGCGGCAAAATGCAAATCCGCTTCATCAGGCGCCGCCCCAGCAGGGAGACGCATTAACACATGGCTTCCAGCAATCTCCTGAGTATGAAACCACAAGTCATAATCTCCGGCAGTGCGAAATGTTAGGAGGTCATTCTGGCGATTATTGCGACCAATTAACAATTCAAATCCGCTCGGTGTTTCATAGCGGTATGGCTCAGAAACATCAGAAACACGGTTACGCTGTTCAGGAACATCTAAATACTTTTGCCCAATTAGTTCCTCGCGAATTTCTTGCAGGGTTTGTAAGTCTTCAGGCGTTTTATAAGTATCTAGCCCAGTCAGCGCCGCTTCTACCTGCTCTAAGTATTGAATTTCTTCTTGCACTTCTTGAAGTAATGGCTCAACGGCATTGCGGGCGCGTTTTAGCTTTTGGTGGCGCTTGTAGAGGGCTTGGGCATTTTGAACGGCATTCTTTTCGGGGTTTAAAGCAATGGTGACGGGCTTGTTGGTTTCAAAATCAGCAAGGGTAATCGTCTTCATCCCCGGTTCCCATTCTTGCAGATATGCCATCAACAAGTCAGCTTGCTCTCGGTGTTGGTCGGCTTGGTCAGATTGCTGCAAGCGTTCTTCAAAGGTAGCCGCTTTTTGGCGTAATTTTCCGAGAATATTGCCCAATTTCTGACTTAGTTGATGATGCAACTGGGCAAAGTCTTGTTGATTGAGTTCGTCGGTGTAGTAGGAATTGAGTAAGTTTTGGACAGTTTTGGCGGGTTTAATTATGCCCCAACCGAGGACGGTGTAGCCTTGTTCTGTCCAACCAGGTTGAAATTTTGGCTCCTTTGCACTCTTCTCCTTAGCAGGGGGATCAGAGGCTGCCGAAGCTGGCAAAGAGCTGAGTAATTGCAGCCATTCCTGCCAACGCCCAAATAGTTGTTGCCAGTCAGAGGTATTAAGGGTATCGGTGGACTGGTTTGGGTCTAAACCTGCCGATGAAGCCATTGAGCGGACTAGTGCGGGACTTAAACCCCGGTAACTTTTGAGTAGCTGGCGATGGAGAGCGCCTGGGACTAGACCAACTCGTTCTTGCCAGCGTTCTTGGGGTTCGCTGAGGCTGGGCATTGTGCCGGTGAGGGCGGGTGGGAGTTCGTAAGGTTGACCGGTTTGGATGGGGCGGATGCTAGACTGCTGGCCGCTGACTTGGTGGGCGGCGGTGATGATTAGGTTATCGGCATCGGTGAGGATGACGTTGCTGTATTTGCTCATAATTTCGACGTAGAGGTGGAAGATCGCTGGATCTCCGGGGCGTCGAGCAAATTTCAGGTCTAATACACGTTCCCACGGGGCAATGGTATCGATCGCAACTAATGCCAGACCGCTTAGTTGATGGCGTAGTTGGTCGCTGAAGGTGAAGGTATCGGGGGTTTTTGGGGGGGGATCGGCAATGCAGAGTCTGGCGGCTTGGGGATGCCAGCAAATGGTCAGCCAGCCACGATTTTTGAGGGTACGTAAGGCGATCGCAATTGTGAAGCGATCGCGTTGATAAACTTGTTCGGTGCGTCCGGGTATCCACTGGGTACGCAACTCATCACAAGCCGCCGTTAGGGTAGTAAAGTCAACCGGTTGCACAGGGCGCCTTTTTTTTAATAATTAGTTCATACTGCCCACATCTTAAAAAAAATGGGGAACTCTTGCTTGGCTTTGGAATCTAAAAAGTGTAATCCCTTCCTATAAGGTGATGTGTTTTCTTGCTCTTTCAGCGTATAAAACCTAAAACCCTGGTTTTTTCTGGAAT
>CADCTM010000030.1 GCA_902805485.1 uncultured Coleofasciculus sp.
TCTCTTCGGAGAACGAGTTGTGTGGATCGCGGCTCGTGTTGTACTGATATTTCATGCAGATATTTGGATAATCAAGATATTGGTAGTATGCAAGTTTGTTTTAAAATCATTCGGCAAAGCCAAAATAACACCCCCACACTCCAGACTTATACCCTAGATGTGGAGGAAGGAAACACGATTCTGGACTGCCTGAATCGGATCAAGTGGGAACAAGATGGCAGCCTTGCTTTTCGCAAAAATTGTCGCAATACAATTTGCGGAAGCTGTGGTATGAGAATTAATGGTCGCTCGGCTTTGGCTTGTAAGGAAAATGTTGGGAGTGAGTTAGCGAAGCTGCCAAAAAGCGAATCGGGAATCCCAGAAATTACCGTTGCACCGATGGGTAATATGCCGGTAATTAAAGATTTAGTCGTGGATATGCAGAGCTTTTGGGATAATTTGGAAGCAGTAGATCCTTATGTCAGTACAGGGGCGCGGGTGATTCCGGAACGAGAGTTTTTGCAGTCCCCTGAAGAGCGATCGCAACTCGATCAGATGGGCAACTGTATCTTATGCGGAGCGTGTTACTCAGATTGTAATGCCCGTGAAGTCAACCCGGATTTTGTCGGTCCTCATGCCCTCGCTAAGGCACAACGGATGCTCGCCGACTCTCGTGATGCGACAACTGAAAACCGTCTAGAGGATTACAACCAAGGCACTCAAGGCGTCTGGGGTTGCACTCGCTGTTATATGTGCAATACGGTTTGTCCCATGGAGGTGGAGCCGATGGATCAAATCGGCAAAATCAAGCAGCAGATTTTGGATCGTAAAGACGACCAAAGTAGTCGCCAAGTCCGTCACCGTAAAGTATTAATTGATTTAGTCAAACAAGGCGGCTGGATTGATGAGCGTAAATTTGGCTTACAAGTTGTTGGCAATTCCTTCCGCGATATTCAAGGGCTAATTAGTTTGGGTCCCCTAGGATTACGAATGCTCGTTCGTGGTAAATTCCCTTTAGGATTTGAGCCATCTGAGGGAGCCATAGAAGTGCGATCGCTTATTGAAGCCGTGCAAAATTTCGAGTCAGGAGAATCCCAGGAGAACGTTGCCTCAAAGCCATGAAATCCGAAACCCCTACGCCTCAATCTTCCCAAGAATCATTCAATCAACCCGAACCGGCTTTTGGTTGGACACCTTATGCCGAGCAAATCAACGGACGATTTGCCATGATTGGTTTTGTCGGTCTCTTGTTACTAGAAGTGATTACCGATCAAGGTTTACTATCCTGGCTAGGTTTGAGGTGAGTAAACCTTGATTACCGTGAGTGTTCGTCAAATTACACCCTTGGCAACAAGCGGAAAGCTGGAATGTTTAAAATTTTTAGACCTTCCAGCTTTTTCACTTTCCATTAAATGTAATAAGTTATCTAGCTTAATTGAAACAGAACTGTTCTTTTACCACACCTTCCAGGGCGCTTTATCTTTTCTCCACAAATCTTCCAAATAATTTTTATCTCGTAAAGTATCCATCGGTTGCCAAAATCCCCCATGTTTATAGGCGGAAAGCTGATTGCTTGCAGCTAACTTTTCTAATGGTTCCTTTTCCCAAACAGTCGAGTCCTCTGCAATGTAATCAATGACTTCCGGCTCTAAAACAAAATAACCACCATTAATCCAAGCGCCATCCCCATCTTCCTTTTCCCTAAAACTCGTAACTTTATCTTCCTCCTTGAGAGAGAGCGCTCCAAAGCGTCCTACAGGTAAAGTTGCCGTCAAGGTTGCTAAAGTTTTTTGCTGTTTATGAAACTCGATTAAATCTTTAATATTGACATCGCTCACACCATCCCCATAAGTAAAGCAAAAGGTTTCCTTGCCAATATGCTCTCTTACCCGTTTTAGGCGTCCTCCCGTCATTGTTTGATCACCCGTATCAACCAAAGTCACTCGCCACGGTTCAGCATAACCGCAGTGAACATTCATTTGATTGAATCTCATGTCAAAGGTGACATCAGACATATGCAAGAAGTAGTTAGCAAAATATTCCTTGATTACATAGCCTTTGTACCCGCAGCAAATGATAAATTCATTGATTCCGTAGGATGAATAAATTTTCATGATGTGCCAAAGAACAGGACGACCACCAATCTCTACCATCGGCTTTGGCTTGAGGGAGGTTTCTTCACTCAGTCGCGTACCAAGTCCGCCAGCCAGTATCACTGCTTTCATGTAATTACCTCGTAATTTTCAAGGAAACTCATTTGTACCCTTGGGTAGACCCATTAAAACCTAACATAAGATACATGAGGTTTGTGTGATGTTTTAAAGCATAAACTCGCCGTCAAAAAAGAAGCAATAGTTGAATATTTAAAACAAAAGTGATCTTCCTTAACTTCAAGAGAGGCTCAGGGAGAATCGCTTTGTGTGAAGGAAGAATTGGCTCACTCATAAATCAAGAAAAACTGCTAAACGGCTGCTTTTACAAAAAACCCCACCCAATCAGAGATTTAGGTGGGGTTTTATCATGCAGGCGGGTAAATATAACCTCTATTGAGGTCTTTCGTGTCGTGAGCAAGTTGAGCTTGAGTAAGCGATCTTTCACCTGTTTTCAGAAGTTAACGCGATCGCTTCCACTACAGGTTCGGTTCTCATCATTTAATCTTTCGCTAATTTCTGTATCAAAAACTACACTTTGCCTAGCCATTCCCGTCTGCCCATGTTATCTTTAAGGAGTGGTCAATACATCAAATGAACGGGAAGGACTGTTTACAGTGAACAAAAATTTTAATAATAGAGTAAAGGATGCTGCCGCAGCTCATCGCGTTACGCTCCAAAAAAACTTACAACATCGCCTAGAAGTTGCTAGAGCAAATGGCGACGAAGCCTTAGTACGTCAGCTAGAGCAAGAAGCCAGCTACCTAAAATTAAACTGAATTTTGTCTGAAAACTAATCCTGACATTTAGAGCGCTGCTTTGTCTAGAGTGTCAGGAAAAGTTAACAGGGATGTCCTCGTCACAATGGACATCCCTGTTTTTATTACTTATTTGTGGTCTGGGGCAACGAGGAAACTTAAGAAAAGTTAACGTCCACCAACAACCACATCTTTAATCCGTACATGAGGACCGCCAACACTAACTGCTAGAGGCGACTGTCCACCCTTACCACAGCCTCCACTGACATAAAGTGAATCATTGCCGATCGCCTCAATATCTTTTAGGGTTTGAAAAACATTACCCGTTAAGGTAACATCACTCACCGGTTCAGCAATCTGACCATTGCGAATCATATAACCCTGCCCTGCCGCAAACGTAAACATCTCACCATTCGTCTGCCCTCCCAGCATCCGCACGGCATAGACACCCTCTTCGATATCCGCAATCATGTCCTCAAAAGCGCAGTCTCCCGCCTCAATTCCCGTATTCGTCATCCGTACAATTGGCGGATAAGTAGCACCAATCGCCCTGGCATTACCCGTTGGCGCTTCATCCATCTTCCCGGCAGTTTCACGAGAATGCAGGCGCTGATTCAAAACTCCATCTTTAATTAAATACTTACGCCCAGCCGGCACTCCTTCATCGTCATACTTCAGAGAACCCGGTAAACCTGTCATTGTGGCATCATCAACAACATTCAACTGCTCAATTGCCAAAGGTTTACCCAGGGTGAGCAATTCCTGCATTTTGGGGTTTTCGTAGACAAAATCAGCCTCAGAAAGATGCCCAAACGCTTCATGAATAAACACACCAGCGAGGTAAGGGTCTAAAACTACCGTATATTGCCCCCCTTTAACCGATTTGGCATCCAACTGACTTACCGCACGTTTCGCCGCCCCTAAAACTTGGTCTTCAATCCCTGTAATCACGTCATAATCAGAACGGGAGTGGACAGACTCAAAACCTTGGCGTACAACCCCGCTATCGGTACGCGCAATTACCCCAAATCTTGCCGATACATCTAGCCGTTCTTGGGCGATGCAAGTGCCGGTAGAATTGACAAAATATGTGATGCCGAAGCGATCGCGCATACTCACCATTGTCGTCTGAATTCGGGGATCAAAATCCAGCAACAGTTGGTTGTAGTCCTGCACTAACCGTCGTTTGTCCGTCATTGATACACCACGCGGATCACGCCCTAGTGCCACAGACACATAATCTTGTATTGGTTCAAGGGGGGATAATTGGGTTTTTTCTTTCCCTACCAAATGTGCTTGAGAAATCGCTTCCGAAATTCGGTCATTTAACTCGGCTAAACCATTAAACGTTACAAAACTCCAGCCGCCTTTATGACAGGCACGGATACCACCCGCGAGGTTAAAATTACGGTCTACGGCATCGAGTTGGGGGCCACGAAAGGAAATCGCTGTTGATTCACTTTGTTCAACCCGGATCTCCAGGTAATCAATTGCCTCGCGATAGGAGGCAATTGCCTTGAGCAACTGTTCTTGCATTGAGTTATCCACGCTTTTAATTCTTCCCTAATTTTTATAATTTAGACAAATTGCGATCGCAGATTCTTAAAAGAGCATCGCGATTGGAACGTTAAATTAAAAATCCTTCTCTCCAGTCTAGAACTTATTCCAATTCAAAGATGATGCTCGGTCTCTTCGCCCAGTTGCTACCCAACGCACCCGCTTTCTGCAAGGATTTTTATTGAGTCTCCTGATTGTGACGGATTAATTATCGCCCAGGTTGACAGTTATAAAAAGTCTCCTAAACTTAAGCCTTGTTTTTGAGATGGTTATACTAGTGGTTCAAGACGACTAATCAGACTTGTAGTGTAGATTCTCTTGTAAAAAAATTTTATGAAAGATCACTTGCGTCATGCCTTCATGGCTTTACGAATCCACAGCGGCTGGATTATTTGGAATCTGTTTCTCGCTTTTATCCCGTTGGCTTTGAGTGTTTGGCTCTTCCGCAGCCCAACGAGATCGCGCTCTCTTTTATGGTGGGTAGGGTTTCTCGTTTTTATCGGCTTTTTACCAAATGCACCTTATCTTTTAACAGATATTATTCACCTAATTAAAGCGATTCGCAATGATTACTCGGTGTGGATAATTACGCTGGTTATTCTCCCGCCGCATTTGATTGCGATCGTCGCTGGATTTGAAGCTTACGTTATCTCTTTAATTAATCTGGGGTACTATTTACATCGACAAGGCGCTAGTCGGTTTATCGTTTGGGCTGAGTTGATGACTCACGCTTTGTGTGCTATCGGTGTTTATTTAGGACGATTTAAACGATTTAACACTTGGGATTTTGTTACACAACCGGATGATTTAGCAAGAAGTGTCATCGATGATTTAACTTCTAAACGTCCTGTCCTAGTTATCACTATTACGTTTATAGTTCTTACGGTCTTATACTGGTTTATGAAGCAAATAACCTTGGCACTTTTGCTGAGACTTCGCCACAAGCGCGGTGGTATCTCCGAACACAATCCTGATAACACAGATACTTCAACGACTCATTGAGAATTGGTTCAATTCTTAATTCAGATGAGGCAGTAGCTAAGGCTAAGTCATGACT
>CADCTM010000031.1 GCA_902805485.1 uncultured Coleofasciculus sp.
ATAGCCGTCCATTTCCGGCATCATCACATCCATCAGCACCACATCAATATCCGGAGTATTTTGCAAAGTCTTTAGCGCATCCCGACCGTTCTCGGCATACAAAATTTCCATTTGATGACGCTCTAGCATACTAGTTAGAGCAAAAATATTCCGAACATCATCATCAACAATTAAGACTTTTTTCCCCCCCAGTACCGAGTCAGTTTGATGTAATTGTTCGATCATCTGGCGCTTGGGTTGAGGCAAGTTCGCCTGAACTCGATGCAAAAATAAAGCGGTTTCATCCAACAGACGTTCTGGGGAGCGCACGTCTTTGATAATGATGGTTTCAGCAATGCGTTTTAGCTGAGTTTCTTCTGCCCGTGTCAGGTCTTTCCCGGTATAAATAATAATCGGTAGCTTTGTGAGACTTGGCTCCTGCTTAATCTGCTCAATAAGTTCCAAACCCGTCATATCAGGAAGTCCCAGATCGAGTACCAAACAATCAAACTGCCCTGCCTTCAAAGCTTCTAGTGCCGCTGCACCAGTACCAACTGCCGTACTTGAGACATCATGATTTCCGATCAATTCCACGATGCTATTACGTTGCCGTTCATCATCTTCAACTACCAGAAGGTTTTTCACCTTGCGATCGACAAAATCCTTGATACTGGTTAATGCCTCGGTCAACACCTCAACACTGACAGGTTTTTGTAAATATGCGATCGCGCCCTGTTGTAGACCCCGCTGTCGCCCTTCCTCAACGGAAAGGATATGAACTGGGATATGACGAGTATTTGGGTCATGCTTGAGGCGGTCAAGTACCGACCAACCATCCATTACCGGCAACCTGATATCCAGAGTAATTGCATTCGGCTTAAATTCCCGTGCGAGCGCCAAACCCTCATTACTACTTAACGCAACCAGACCTTTAAAACCCTGCTGCCGCGCCATATCTAACAAAATCCGCGCAAAATTAACATCATCTTCAATAATCAGAAGAGTGCGGTCTCCCTGTTGAATTTGCCCTCGATCGTCAGATATGGAAGGGATAGAGGCTAAGGCTTGGGGGCTAGGAGGAATAAAGGAGGGGTTAGGGGCTAATGAATTAGTTTCTAGTTTTTTCCTAGTTCCTAAATTCCTATTTTCAGTTTCTTCTTGATAAGTTTGTGGCAAGAACAGAGTGAACGTACTCCCCTTACCCAGTTGACTGACCAGGCGAATTTCACCGCCTAAAAGTCGAGCAATTTCGCGACTAATTGACAAGCCCAAACCTGTGCCACCATACTTCCGACTGGTCGTGCCATCAGCTTGCTGAAATGCTTCAAAAATCACCTTTTGCTTGTCTTCGGCAATACCAATTCCGGTATCTTTGACGGAAAAAGCAATTACTTTGCTGGCACGATTTAAGCTGTCTAGGTCAAGACTCCATCCTTGAGTAACGGTTGCAATTTGTAAACTTACTTCTCCTTGTTCGGTGAATTTAAAAGCATTGGAAAGCAGGTTTTTCAACACTTGTTGTAAGCGTTTTGAGTCTGTATGAATAGTTTTCGGCAACATCGGGTCACGTTCTACCGTAAACAGTACTTTTTTATCGTGCGCTAGTTGACTGAAAGTTCGTTCAACCTGACTTGCCAGTTCTGCAAACAACATCTGATCGATGTCTACCGACATGGTTCCTGACTCAATTTTTGCCAGATCCAAAATGTCATTAATTAGACCCAACAAATCGCTCCCAGCAGAATGCACGGTTCGAGCATACTCAACCTGTTTTTGAGTTAAATTGCCGTCAGGGTTATCTGCCAGCAACTTCGCCAGGATTAATAACGCATTGAGAGGCGTCCGCAACTCATGGGACATATTCGCCAGGAACTCGGACTTGTATTTAGAAGTTAGCGCTAATTGTTCTGCTTTTTCCTCGATTGCTTGTCTTGCCTGTTCAATTTCGCTGTTTTTGCGCTCAACTTCCCGGTTTTGTAATACCAACAATTCAGCCTTTTCTTCTAGTTCTTCATTGGTTTGCTGTAATTCTTCTTGCTGGTTTTTCAAGAGTTCTTCAGAAGCTTTTAGAGATTGAGCTTGTTGTTCTAAACGCTTGTTAGTTTCGGTTAGTTCTTTTTGTTGAGTTTGCAATTCTTCTGCTAAAGATTGAGACTGCTTAAGCAATTCTTCAGTCCGCATACTAGAGGCAATTGTATTCAGGACAATTGCAATACTTTCCGTTAGTTGGTCGAAGAATGTTAGATGAATCTCATTAAAACGCCGGAACGATGCCAGTTCAACAACTGCCGTTACCTGTCCCTCAAATAATACAGGCAATACCACGGCATTTAGAGGCGTTGCTTCTCCCAAACCCGAACTGATTTTAATATAGTCATCTGGGACTTCAGTAATCAGAATTCTTTCTTTTTCTAAAGCACATTGCCCTACCAAGCCTTCTCCTAACTCAAAGCGATTAGACAAACTTTTTCTTTCCCGGTAGGCGTAGCTACTCAAAAGCTTCAGATGAGGGGAATGATTGTCGCCATTTTCCATTAAGAAAAACACTCCGTGTTGAGCATTTACTAATGGTGCAAGTTCTGATAAAATTAACTTAGTTACTGTTTCTAAATCTCGCTGACCTTGCAGCATTCGGGTGAATTTAGCGAGATTAGTTTTCAACCAGTCTTGCTCGGTATTCTTCTGAGTTGTATCCCGAAGATTGGCAATCATTTGGTTGATGTTATCCTTGAGGACAGCAAGTTCGCCTTGTGCCTGCACTGAAATGGAACGGGTGAGATCACCTTTTGTTACTGCAATAGCAACTTCTGCGATCGCTCTTACCTGAGTCGTTAAATTCGCCGCCAACTCATTCACATTATCCGTCAAGTCTCGCCAAGTTCCCGCCGCACCCGGCACCCTCGCTTGTCCGCCTAACTGCCCTTCAATACCCACCTCACGGGCAACTGTGGTTACTTGGTCGGCAAAGATTGCTAAGGTATCGATCATTTCGTTAATCGTATCTGCCAGAGTTTCAATCTCGCCCTTAGCATCCAGCATCAATTTTCGCTTCAAGTCGCCATTAGCAACCGCCGTCACAACCTTAGCAATACCTCGGACTTGGGCGGTTAAATTCTCCGCCATCGAGTTAACATTATCAGTTAAATCTTTCCAAGTCCCGGCAATACCTGTCACCTGCGCTTGTCCGCCCAATTTGCCCTCTGTTCCCACCTCTCGCGCCACCCGCGTTACTTCACTAGCAAAGGAACTTAACTGATCAACCATCGTATTGATCGTGTCTTTAAGTTCTAACATCTCGCCCTTAACATCAACGGTAATCTTTTTCGATAAGTCGCCATTTGCCACCGCTTTCGTGACTTCCGCAATATTCCGCACTTGCGCCGTCAAATTCCCCGCCATCGAGTTAACCGCCCCGGTAAGGTCTTTCCAGGTACCGCCTACCCCTCGAACATAAGCTTGGACGCCGAGTTTGCCTTCACTGCCGACTTCTCGCGCAACTCTTGTAACTTCACTAGCAAAGGAATTTAGCTGATCCACCATCGTATTAATGGTATTCTTCAGTTCTAAAATCTCACCCCGAACATCAACGGTAATTTTCTTAGATAAGTCGCCATTTGCCACCGCCGTCGTGACTTCGGCAATATTCCGCACCTGGGCGGTAAGACTTCCCGCTATAAAATTCACACTATCAGTTAAATCTTTCCAAGTGCCGGCAACGCCTCGCACTTCTGCTTGAACACCGAGTTTGCCTTCTGTGCCGACTTCACGGGCAACTCGCGTCACCTCCGAGGCAAAGGAATTAAGTTGATCCACCATCGTATTGACGGTGTTTTTCAGTTCAAGAATTTCCCCTTTAACATCAACGGTAATTTTCTTAGATAAGTCTCCGTTTGCCACAGCAGTGGTGACGGCGGCAATATTACGCACCTGGGCGGTGAGACTTCCCGCCATAAAATTCACACTATCGGTTAAATCTTTCCAGGTGCCGGCAACGCCTTTGACATCTGCTTGGGCGCCCAACTTGCCTTCACTCCCCACCTCACGGGCAACTCGTGTTACTTCACTAGCAAAGGAACTAAGTTGATCCACCATGATATTAATGGTGTTCTTCAGTTCCAACATCTCCCCTTTAACTTGAACGGTAATTTTTTTCGATAAGTCACCATTTGCCACTGCTGTTGTCACGTCTGCAATGTTACGAACCTGGGCCGTAAGGTTGCCTGCCATCGAGTTAACTGCCCCGGTAAGATCCTTCCATGTCCCCGCGACTCCAGAAACTTCCGCTTGCACACCTAACTTGCCCTCACTCCCCACCTCACGGGCGACTCGCGTCACTTCACTACCAAAGGAATTGAGCTGATCTACCATTGTATTAACGGTGTTTTTCAGTTCAAGAATTTCTCCTTTAACATCAACGGTAATTTTCTTAGATAAGTCACCCTTTGCGATCGCTGTTGCAACTTCGGCAATATTTCGCAGTTGTCCGGTAAGGTTGCCTGCCATCAAGTTAACGTTGTCGGTTAAGTCTTTCCATGTACCGGCAACGCCTTTAACTTCTGCTTGGACACCTAATTTGCCTTCTGTTCCCACCTCACGGGCAACCCGCGTCACTTCACTAGCAAAGGACGAAAGTTGATCCACCATAGTATTCACCACTTGGGCGGTGGCAAGAAACTCACCCTGGAGGGGTCTATCTTCAATTTCTAAGGCGATCATTTGGGACAAGTCACCGTTTGCCACTGCCCGGATCACACGCGCTGTTTCCGCTGTCGGCTGAACTAAATCTGTAATTAAACTATTGACAGAATCAACTTGAGCTGTCCACGAACCACCTGCGTTTCCCAGCGATGCCCGTTGCGTGATTTTCCCTTCTTTGCCGACAACAGTGCTAATCCGCTCTAACTCTGCCGCCATCTTTTCATTAAGCTCAATAATCTCGTTGAGCGTATCAGCGACTTTCCCAGCTATCCCGGTTTGCTCGATGGGCATCCGAGCCGAAAAGTCACCTTTCTTAACAGCAACTAAGGTTTTCAGAAGCTGTTTTAAATCCAAATCATCGCTACTCGTTAACTGTGCCGTTGGCATAACTTGACCTTAAAAATGCTTATTACTATTTTTTGTGGAAAAAGAGACACCTGATTGCAACTCGTCTACGCTTGTGAGTAATCTAGATTGCTTTAGCTCACTCAACTCTTGCCTCGACAACTATCCTGTTACTACTAATACTCCGAATTGCAGCTATTGATAGCACCTTGCTGCTTATCGAGACTCTAAAACAGCTCTTACCAACCCCGAATGCCTAAATCGGGCTTTTAAAAGAAGGAATCGAGGTTCGCAAATTTCCCTTTTAGCCGAGATAAACGGGAATTTTCCACGATTTTGCCTAATAACAAGTTATTTGAAACCGCAATTAGGCTAACAGATGGTTTATTAAGCGGCTGGAATGAAGCTAACAAAAGAAAATTAATATTTGCTCTCTCTAAAGTATCAAGTTAGACAAAAAA
>CADCTM010000032.1:0-5110 GCA_902805485.1 uncultured Coleofasciculus sp.
AAATTAAACGTCGCTGTTAATAAATTCGAGTCGCTGTTAACAAATTACTGTTGCGGTTCGGCTCCTGATAACTGATCACAAATTATTGTCGTCTAGTTTTACAACTAAGAATCTCAGGCTCTATCCTTCAGCCCTCCCTGTGCAGTAATGATTGTGTAGCCATTGCTTTAATTTGATTTTTGGCTGTTAACTCCGTTTCTTGCAAACCATCCTACTGCGTGAGGGTTGATGAAACTACGACTTAATCCAACACGACAGTGACTGTCGCTTTCAAAGTCTTTCAAACCTACCCTGCTACGGGAGGGTTGATGAAACTCTATCGCTGGAGCTGCCCGAATTCTTGTTGATCTTTCAAGCCACCCAATTACGGGAGGGTTGATGAAACCGCGCCCGATGAAACCATTGTCTACACAAGCTGACAAACACATTAATGTCGGCTGATTTTAAACGACTCATTTGAGTTCTTTCTCTAAGGAGAACGCTGATGAAAGTAAAAGTCTCAAACCCATACTAGACAATTGATTTGAACAGCGGAAGCATTCAGGATTTACCGAAAGCGATTGAGTACACCCAGCAGTACTTAAAGCTATTTCGAGAGTTGCATCCGGGGGATGATGAAAGCTATATTCTTTGAAATTTGCATGGATACTACCTGGTGCAAGCCAATTATGCCAAATCAATCGAAGTGGCCCAAGATTGGTTGTCTTCCGCCCAGCAAGCTAACTCCACTGCTGAGGAAAGGTGGGCACTCGAAGCCTTGGTGAAAACCTATGCAGCGATGGGAGATGAGGCAAAATCAGTTACTTCATGAAGCAGGGGACATTTACAGGAGATTTGGGAACAAAATCCAAGCGTTGGAGTTTTACCAGCAATCTTTTGTACTTCGGTCTCAAATGGATGATGACAGTAACATTAGCATGAGGTTTGTGAAAGATTCTAGCGATCGCTCGTTAGCAGATAAGCTAGCGGAACTGTACATTGAGTCAGGCAACTATGAGAAAGCAATCGAGACTGCCTTAGCAACCTTGAATTGGCGGCGGCAGAACGCAATGCACTATATGTTGGAGCGTTCTGCACTTGTATATTTAGGCATCGCCTACAGCGCTCAGGAAATACTGCCAAAGCTACGGAAATATACGAACAGCTATTAGCCCAGTCTCAACTAAAAAATGCTCCCCAAGCCAGATTATTGATGCACTCAATGGGTTAGCTAACTTAAAAAGCGAGCAGAATAATCCAGAGTTAGCCATTGTTTTCTACAAGCAATCGGTGAATGCGATCAAAACGGTTCGGCAAGACTTGCGGCAACTACCCAAAGAACAGCAAGAAGCCTATACTCGAAAATTTGAAAACACCTATCGCCGTTTGGCTGACCTCTTGCTTTCTCAAGGACGACTTCTGGAGGCTCAACAGGTGTTGGAACTGTCAGAAAATTCAAGAATTGGGCGACTTTACCCGCAATGCCAGAGCCGGAGGCGATACCAACGGAATTGCGCTAGCAAACATAGAAACCGAGATCCTGAAGAAATACAACAGTCTCATTGCCTTTGGACAGACCGTATATGACTGTGAACAAACAAAATGTCCTCAACTTAGTCAACTGCGCGATCAGCTTGATGCTTTAACTGAGAAATTCACCCAGGAAGCCAGTGCCTTTCGTAAAACCGTGCGCGATCGCTTGCCTTCCAATAAACAAGAAACCCGTGTTCTAGCAATGGGAGTTTCTAAAGCCTTTCCAGGGTTTAACGCTCTAGAAAACGTTCCCGTTGAACTGGCTTCAATCGTGGGGCAACAAGGACGCGATCGCCAAGGGATTTATCCGGGACTAGAGTTTCTCAACGAAGCGTTTAATTTCCGTGCCTTGCGAGACAATCTGGCAGGCAATAAGGTACTGCATATCGCCACTCACGGCAAGTTTGAATCAGGTCGTCCAGAAGATTCCTACTTATTCTTGGGCACTGGGGAAAGATTCACCGTTGAGCAGATTCAAAAGCTGCAAAACTATATGGGCGACATCCATTTAGTAGTACTCTCTGCTTGCGAGACTGCCCTACCCGATCAGAACGGTATTGAAATGTCCGGCATCAGCTACTACTTCCTCTCCAATGGTGCAAAAGCAGTTATGGCTTCCCTATGGTTGGTGAATGATGGCAGTACCAGTCTGCTCATGCAACAGTTCTACAAAAACTTAGCGGCTGGCACAATGACCAAGGTGGAAGCCCTACAACAGGTACAGATGAGCCTACTGCAAGGCAAAGCGACGGACAAAGATGCCCCACCACGCTCAGATGGGGACGTTGCCCTTGAACCGAAACCAGGCGAACCGCTTCCACGCAGCCGTGCTTCAGATTTTTTCCACCCCTACTACTGGGCACCCTTCATCTTAATTGGCAACAGTTTATGAAACGCTTGCAACTTGCTGATTCCCTGTTGCCGACGATTTCTGCTGCCTGAGCAATTTAGGTTGCATATCTTCCTGGCGCTGAGAGATATGTAGTTTAACAATTCGTAGTTCGTAATTCATAATTAACATAGTTTATGGCTCGCTGCGCTAACAGATCGGGATTTCAACCCTACCCAAACGTGGGCGACTTAGCTGAAGTCGGGGATTCTAACCCTTGTTTAAATTTACGAATTACGAATTCATAATTACGAATTATTCGTTGACACTCATGGTTGTTTTTACAGAGGATGCTTCGATGCGCCCCCGTCTGAAGTCTGTTAGTTTGGCATTAACGCAGTTCTCCGTAGGAATCGCCACTCTCCTACTTTCCTTATCTCCATCCCTACTCCCTACTCCCCACTCCCTACTCCCTGCCTCAGCGCAAACGTCCACAAGCCAATCCCGCAAAGCTGATGCAGAGCGGCTACTGAAGCAGGGTGAGCAGCAACTTCAGTCCAATAACCATCAAGCTGCCTCACAGTCTTTTCAGCAGGCACTCGTGATTTATCAGGAAATTCAAGATCGAGGGGGGCAGGGGCAAGCGTTCAAAAATTTGGGGAATGCGGCTTATGCAATCAAGGACTATTTGAAAGCGACTGAATACCACCAACAGGCGTTAGCGATCGCCTGTGAAATTGCCGATTCCGATTTAGAAGGTAGGGCACTCAACAATCTGGGACTGATCTATAGAGCATCTAAAGATTCAACAAAGGAAATCGAGTATTTTCAGCAAGCCTTAGCAATAGCACAAAAAAGCCAAAATCGCCAACTCGAATTACTGGTTTTAACCAACTTGTCGATGACCTATGATGCGATGCAAAGCCAGCTTGCGAAGGTTATTGAGTATGCTCAACCTGCTTTGCAGCTTGCCCGATCGCTAAACCAGAAACCTAGCGAAACAAGGATGTTACTTTTGCTCGGCAGTGCCTACATTCGCTTAAAAGAGCCGCAGAAAGGGATTGATTTGGCTCACCAAGCCATGACTATTGCTCGGCAAACCAATAATAATCAATTAGAAGCTCCGTCTTTATTCATTCTAAGTTTAGGCTACTTTGAGTTGAAAGACTATACAAAAGCCGTTGAATTTGCTCAAAAATCGCTCGCGATCACTCAGCCAACCAATGCTTTTTTAAAGCAAAGAGTATCGATTGTCTTAGCGATTACTTATCTGAAATTGAATCAAGAACAGAATGCCATCAATGCCCTACAGCAATTGCTTGAAACCATAGAAACAAATGGTCGTAAACCCACGAGCGAACAAGCAAAAAAACAGGCTGAATTTATTATCGGTGTAATTCGCCTTCAACTCGAAAGAGGGCAGAACGTTAGTGATATTACAGCTAACCCGATGCCAGCCGTACAGGCTCAAGCCACCACTCCAGGCAAGAGCGAAGCAGAGGCGGAACGCTTACTCCAAATCGCTCGTAACTACCTCAAACTTGGTGACGGACAAAACGCGACTGAGCCTGCTTTGCAAGCTGTACAGATGGCGGGTGCGTTGAAGCAGCGAGAAATTGAAGGACAAGCCGCTGCTATTCTGGCTCGTGCCTATGTGGAATTGGGGCGAGACCAAAATGGGATTGTTTATGCTCGACAAGCTAGGGAAATCGCCCGTGAAATTAAAAATCGTGAACTGGAAGGATTTGCTCTAGCATGGCAAGCGATCGCGGATTCTTCATCGGAGGAGCAGCAAGCGATCGACCAAGCACAGCAAGCGATTGCGATCGCCCGTGAGATTAAAAACCGCGAAATTGAAGCCTGGGCAAACTTTGCTTTGGCGAGTGCTTATGATGGAAAGCAAGCCGTTGATTCTGCTCAAAAAACACTAGAGATTGCTCGCGAAATTCAAAATCAAGAAATTGAAGCTTGGGCAACTGTTGCAATAGCCTCTGGCTATGTGCAAATGGATGATTATCAGAAAGCATTAAATTCTGCTCAACAAGCGCTCAAAATTGCCCAAGCCATTAAACATCGCTCACTCCAGGGATATGCACTTGCTTATCAAGCGTTCGCTTCTGCTGGCAGCGGGAACCATCAAGCCAGCGTTGATTTGGCTCAAACAGCGATAACCATCGCGAATGAACTGAAAAATCAACAAATTGCTGCACTTGCCCAGATTACGCTGGCAGTTAGTTACGTAAAAGTGGGTGAACACCAAAAGGCAATTGAGTTTGCTCAGGAAGGCATCACAATTAGCCGCGAACTGAAAAAAGTTGACTATGAAGTTGCGGCTTTAAGATTGCAAAGTGATTCATATATTGCACAGAAGAACTATCAGAAAGCGATCGAGGTTGCTCAACGGCTGATAGCGATCGCCCAAGAACAGAAAAATCGAGAATACGAAGCTACTGGTTTATCATTCCTAGCTAGCGCCTACGTTGCACAGAAGAACTATCAAAAAGCGATCGAGCCTACTCAACGGCTAATAGCAATTGCCCAAGAACTGAAAAAACCAGGATACGAAATGGCTGGCTCATTACTAATGGCTAGTGCCTACGTCGAACTCAAGGACTATCAAAAAGCGATCGAGCCTGCTCAACGAGTGGTAGCAATCGCCCAAGAACTGAAAAAACGAGAAAATGAAGTGACTGGTTTATCATTCCTGGCTCGTGCTTATGCAGGAAGCGGTAACTCTCAGATAGCAACTAAGATCGGAAGAGCGTCGTG
>CADCTM010000032.1:5120-5464 GCA_902805485.1 uncultured Coleofasciculus sp.
AAGTAAGGTATGCCTACGAGGTGATTGGCAATTCCCAGAAAGTTGATGAACTAACTCAGCAAGTTCTAACTATTGCAAGACAAAAGGATGATGCCAATCTGATGTGGTCAGTAAGTGAGGGATTGGCAGGTTCTCGCATTCGTAAATCAGGAGATTTTAAAGACATCACTGAACTTTATGAAGAATATTTAGCACTTGCACGACGAAAAGGGGAGATTGATATTGCTAAGTTGTCTCAGTTGCTGACGTTCTACTATTTGTCTTAATTTTGTATAATCTTTTTCCTGTTTATAAATCAGTGAAAGAACTACTAAACTCCCTAATTCTTGGGTGCGATTCTTTTT
>CADCTM010000033.1 GCA_902805485.1 uncultured Coleofasciculus sp.
GTTGGTAATAAATTCGAGGATATCGAGTTTTCGCTCGGAGCAGAAACAGGTTGCCCGATTATTACTGACTCCCTTGGTTATGTAGAGTGCAGGGTAGTCGGCACAGTCGAAGAAGGCGATCATACCGTATTTGTTGGCGAAGTCATTGGCGCTGGCGTCCACCGAGAAGGTAAACAAATCTTATTAGAAGATACTGGTTGGAACTACGGCGGCTAAAGCAAATAATTGAGCCTGAAAGCGCTTAAAGTTTAATAGTTAGTAGTTAGGAGAATTTGAAAAAATATACCGTAAGGATTGTAAAAAATTCTTTTAGCTACTAGCTATTAACTAATAACAAAAACAGTACCTTAAGACTATGCCTCTTATTAAAGTACAAACCTCTGTTGATACTCCAGAACCTGCGGCTGTTGAAGGGCTGCTAAAAGTTCTTTCCGCTAAACTCGCTCTTCATTTAAGTAAGCCTGAATCTTACGTAATGACAGCATTTGAGCCTGGTGTTTCCATGACCTTTGCCGGGACAACTGAGCCAGTTTGCTACGTGGAAATTAAAAGTATTGGTAGCATGAATCCATCACAAACTAAAGCAATGAGTCAAGACTTTTGCCAGGTAATTAATGAAAAGCTAGGTGTCCCAGGGAATCGGATTTATATTGAGTTTGCCGATGCGAAAGGGGCGATGTGGGGCTGGAATAGCTCAACTTTTGGCTGATTGTTAATGTTTTGAGATAGACTGAATTTTTCGTACCCCTAACACCCCAACATTGGGACTAACTGGAATTTTAGCTTCCTTTAGAAGGGGGGTTGGGGGTATTCCAAGATGAAGTGCAAAAACGAGTAATTTACTAATTCTCAACTGAAGTAAGCTTGTGCGTTAATCCGATTACTCTTTTTCGTTAACAAGACTTGGAACTTTTGCCTCAGACTCCTTTTTCTCATTGGCAATTGACGCTTTAAGAGGAGCAACTAGTCCCTCTAGTCTGATCTTAATGCCACCTTGAGATTGTTCTAACTCTTGCAGCAACACCGCGCCGAGATGAACCACCGCAAGAACAATTGCTCCAATTGCCAGCACGTAACTATGAAGTGTGTAAAAGTGTGCCACGGTAGTGGTGTTAACCGCTCCACCAGTCAGAATCTCTCGAATCTGGGAACCAATTAAAGGAATCGCTTCAATCGTTCCTAGCTCAACTTTCAGACGCCAGAATCCTTCCTGAGTCCAGTCAATAATCATCGCTGTCCACCCTAAGCCGATCGCACTTAAGGTGAAGAAAATGCCGCTGATCCAAGCCGTGAGCCAGCTTGGACGAAACTGCCTACCGAGAAACATCACGACAATTTCAACCAGCGCGACGACGATGACGCCGTTACCCGCAAGATTGTGGATGCCGCGAATCAACCAGCCAAATGATACTTGTGTAGTAATAAATTCCAACGACTGATAAGCACCGCCTGCCGTTGGTTCATAATAAAACGCCAGCAACATACCGCTGACAGCAGACAACAGCGAGAGAGTCAGGATGGCAACTGCAAGGATTGTTGCCAAGCGGCGTAACACGAATTCATACCGTGCCGTATTCATTGTTAATGTGTAGTTTTGCTAATTTTATTTACATTACTTCATAGTCTAACGAAGAAAAGTACTTAGTGGGTTTGCGTACATGATTTTACTAATTCCTGCTCAGGGGAAGCGTCACAGTTAGGGTTGTGCCAACAGCCTGGGTACTTTCTACAGCAATCTCGCCTCCCTGCAAGTCAATACACTGCTTAACAATTAACAACCCCAAGCCACTTCCAGCAACAACGCCGACATTACTGCCTTGATGGAACATCTTAAACAGGAATTCTTGGTCAGCTTGAGGAATGTCAGTACCCGAATCTTGAATCCGAAAGATTGCTTGCTTTTCCTGACAGGCAACATCCAGCTTTATCTCACCATTTTCTGGAGAATACTTAATTGCATTCAACAGTAAATTCGTGAGGATGTGACGCAGCAGTTTTTTATCAAGACTGACGGCGGAACATGACTCTTGACTAGTAAAAGTAATTTTGTGCCGAGAGGCTACACCTTGCTGGAGTTCTTCGCTCAACTCCTGGCAAAACTGGGTTAAATTCAGCAACGATGGGTTCAACTCTAATTCTTTGGCTTCTACCTTTTTAATCAACAACAAGTCATTCAACAGTTGATTCATACGTCTAACATTCACTTGAATTAACTGAAGATAATTCAGTGTTTTTTCATCAGTTTCTGATGGCGTATTGCTTTCGATTAATTTTGTGCAAGCGAAAATATTATTGAGAGGGTTACGTAATTCGTGAGTAATCACCGAAGCAAAGTAGGAAAAGTGAGACTTAAGCGCACTAAATTCCTCTTCTTTTGCCATCGCTTCACTTGCTGCTACTGCTGCCCGTTTTTGCTCCGTAATATCTCGAATCGTAACAACAACCGCTTCTGGATTGCTGCCAACATCACTAATCGGACTAATCGTATATTCATAATCCCTCATGCCCTCAACCGTGGGAAAACTTGCTTCATCCGTAATCGGTTGTCCGGTGCTGAACACGACAGCTCGTTGAGCATCCAAGCGTTCCATAATTTCGGCAGGCAACTCTAACTGCTGCCAAGTTTTACTAATGAAATCGCTTTGTGTTAAGCCTAAAGCTTGTGCTGCCGAGCGGTTGACATAAATGTATTTTCCCGTCGAATCATACACAAAGAAAAATTCCGGAGTGCTAGAGAGAATATTGTTAAGCATTTTCCCCAACTGCTCAACTAATGTTGCCAGTTGTTGGGGTTCTGCCTCAAGGCGCATTATTGAATCCGTCTGCTCTGGGTTGCTTTGTGATGGTTTAAGGGCTAACTGCTGTTTAAGAGCTTGCTCGTGTTTAACTGCCTCCTGCTGTGTTGCTTTAAGTTGATGCAGCTCGGTGATGTCTTCTAACATACAAGTGGCAAATGCTGGTTTGTTGCCAACTCCCTGGACTAAAGAATAAGTGAGGCGTCCCCAGCGCAGTGACTTGTCGGGAGCGCGGTAGCACTTTTCTCGCTGGTAACAACTGCGCTTTCCTGCCATTAGTTGCTGGAATGTTACTGCTTCTATGCCAGATTTATCCAGATTTAGCCACTGAGGGAGAACTGTCTCTAAGTCTTGGGAACCATAACCCAACATTTCCTCTAGCGCACGGTTGCTCTTAATTACTTGACCTTGGCTATCCAAGAGCATTATCCCAATGGCAGCGTTTTCAAACATGGCGCGAAATAAGGCTTCGCTCTGCTGTTCGGCAGACTCGGTATTTTTAGTGGAAGCCAGGTCTTGCAGTTGCCAGCGCAAACCCACCACCTGACCCTGTGAGTCTTGGATGGGTGTAACGGTAAATGAGACTTCAAAGAAGGCTTCCCGCCAACGCTGAAGCTGAACTTGCCAATTTTTAAGGGATTCGCCTTTTTGCAGTTGACTGAGTTTGGCGTAGAAGTCTCTGCGTTCCTGGGGGTCAATAAAAACGACTAAGGGCTTGGTGACGAGACGTTCTGGGGAAATGTTGAGCAATTCCCCGACGGTTTGGTTGGCTTCGAGGATTGTCCCGTCTTTGGTTGTCACCAGGTAGCCATCTGGGGCGAATTTAAACAGTTCTTGGTAACGCTGGCGCTCAGTTTTTACGGCGGTAAGGCTTTCGGCTAAGTCCTCTTTTTCTTGGCGTAGTTCCTCAGCGGCAACTTGCAATTCTTGGAGGGACAGAGATAGCCCTTCTAAGCTCTCTTTGAGGAGGTCTTGGCGTTGGGAGGGAAGTTCTTGCGCTTGTTGCGCTCTGGGCGGCAATTCGTCCACCTGTTGCCACAGTTCTTCTAGACGTTGCAGGGACAGCGCGAGTTGTTGGTCAAAAATTTGTTCACTCATGAATTTATCAGCTCATCCTTTTGTCGGAAACTACCTAGGTCAACTTTTGGCACAATAGCGATCGGCTTGCTTTTTTCGCTTGCTCTCAAGTCGAACAGATTAACTCAAGATCAAGTACATATCATGCCAAATTTTCATCGTGACCTGATTGAGAGGTGTGACCAAGAATTCAGAGGCTCAAGGGTAAAGTCGTCAAACCAAGGGGCTGCCTCATACCACCCGATTCATCAATGGAGATGCTTTTATCATTTTTATGCCTCGGATTACTGAAAAAGTAAAATTTAGTATCTTTTTGTGCTACAGCCGAGAAGGCTTTGATAGCCTTCTAAAGTAAAGCCGCGTTGATTGAAAACGCGAAAACAATTTGTAAAAGTCTTAATAATCTTTAAAGAATTAAAAATGAAACATTTCAGTGAAGACTGGCTAAATGAATGGTGCGCCCAAAACGGCTGGACTGATTTATATGTAGAGCGTTATAACTATTGGGCTTTCCCTCCAGGGGCAGTGATGCCTGAGCCAATTCCTCCTCAAGCACTGCGATTCATTAAAGCTGAAAAAGGAATGTGTTTTACAGAAAAGGCTTGGTCAATTTCAGCCGTAATGGTACTGCCCTTAACGACGAGTGCTACTGTTGCCGTACCATTCAGCCGGGGGAGTCCCGCAGTCTGAGGGCTGCTTGCTGGAGTTACTGGGGTCGATGCTGTTTGTGTTGGCGAAGGGCTGGCAGCAGACGATTGCGCTCCCCCTTGGGGCGAACATCCACCTAAGATGATCGCACTGGTGACGACCATCAAAACAAGCCACTGTCGCAAAGTCCTGAGCATATCAATTCACCTAATCTGAACCGAAACAACCAATTATGACATGAGCAATCAAAGCCTTTCCCTACAATCCTTCAAGGGGCACACTTAAAAAGCGAGCGAGTTCGGCTCCCTCATTTTCTAGCTGCGAGAGTGACAGCGGCTGACCAACTCTTGTAAGAGGCACATCACGTCTGCCTTTTACTCGTAAAGACAGTGTGCGCTTAGGGTTTAAGCCTTCTCGCAAATCTACCTTTACTGCCTGCACATCAGCAATCTTGCAGATCAGCTCGATTTTGCGGTTCTTGCCAGGGAAGCCCCAACGAAAAATCTTTACTTCCCCTTTTTGCTTGTCAAATTCGTTGTAACCGCCGCCCACATCCCAAACGATCGTGAGCCATAGGTAGAGACTAAAAAGGGTGCCAGCCAGCCCGTAAAAGCCCATAGCAATACCCTGTGGTATAAAAACTAGCTGGGTCGGATCAGAAAACGGCAGCAGATTGACATGGAGATAACTTGAAATGCCGGATAGTAGAAAGCCTAGCGCTCCAGTAGAAACAATCACTGCCCACCAGTAATTGCTGAAGCGTCGTGATCCAATTACCGGTTGACGCAAGACACTCGTTTCAGAAGCAGTGGTTTGTGCAGTCATATTTAGCCACAACGATCGCAGATCCTTATCTTAACGGATGTGGGTTACTGTCTCTGCTTACAGTGGTTTTCAGTGCTGCAACACATCTATTGAGACACGAGACAGTAGAGCG
>CADCTM010000034.1 GCA_902805485.1 uncultured Coleofasciculus sp.
AACGCTGTCAAATTAGAAGACTACCTCTACAGCGTCCTCGGCTCGGAAATGTTCCCGACTTGGCCTCTAGAAGCCTTAAAATCACAAGCGGTTGCCGCCCGTTCTTACGCACTTTATAAGCGTTCTACATCCGGTAATACTGTCTATGATCTGGGTGATACAACCACTTGGCAAGTCTACAAAGGCATAGAAAGCGAAGCACTCCCGACGCATCAGGCGGTAGATGCGACAGCGGGACAAGTAATGACTCATGGCGGCAAGGTGATTCTGGCGGTCTTTCACTCCTCTTCTGGGGGACATACAGAAAATGTGGAAGATATTTGGAAGCAATCTTTACCATACCTGCGGGGTGTCGCTGATTATGACCAGGGAACACCCGTCTTTGAGTGGACGAAGAACTTTTCCCGTAGTGAACTTAGCGGTCTGATTTCCGGTGTGGGAAACGTTAGCTCAATGACAGCAGAACGCACAACCCCACAGGGACGAGTGATAACGATGCTTGTAAAAGGCGATCGCGGTAGCAAGCGGATCAGTGGCAACGATTTACGCAGCGCTCTCGGTCTTAAAAGCACACTTTTTGTCGTTAATCCCGCAGGTGAAGGTTTCCAAGTTAGTGGTCGCGGTTTTGGTCATGGATTAGGTTTAAGTCAGTGGGGAGCATACAACTTAGCGGTTCAGGGCGTCAAGTACCAGCAGATTTTAGATCACTATTACCAAAACGCTGCCCTAGCGCGAATTCAGTAACAGCATGGGGAATTAAAAATTACACAATAACTCTTGATTTTTAATTCTCCAAACGTCGTTGCCATTGGGCATCAATTTTATCCGATTGCTCTAACTCTTGATCTAACAAATCTTTTTCACTGGTATAAGCTAAATTCTCAGCATTAATCACGTTTTGAGCCGCAAATTGTTGAGCGTAAGCGAGCTTATTTTGTAAAGTTGCATCCAAGTTGTTAAGATCAATGACCTGCTGCTGACGTGTTTGATTTCGCGCTTCAATTTGCTTATTTTTTAGCTGAATCCAGAAATAGCGAATTAGCGGTATTGCCAAAAATCCGATGCCGTAAGCGAGTAAAATCCAATATATTGAATTTACAAAAGCAACGAATCCTCCTAATTGTGCAGCAATGCCACCTCTTAATAGAGAACCTAAAACCATCGCCCCAACTAAATTAACCGCACCTAATCCCAGGGACATCATAACTTGTTCACTGCTTGCCTGACTAAAGCGCCAAAGTCTCTCCCGTAGATAATCGGTGGCGATAGATTGCACTTCTTGATCTTGTGCTGTCGTCTGCAACTCTGGGAAATGATAGACAATTTCGCCATCAGAGCTAACTTCAGGACGCCCATCAAATCGAGCCAAAACGGGGAGCATATAATCTTCAGACTGGCGCTTATATTCTTCGCCAAGATTATCAAGATACGGTGCAATTTGTTCAGCAACAACAGCGCCCCGTGAGTTACGAATGACCCCACTGATTTCTTGCCAGCGACGTTTTTCTAAGTCAACGTTAGGATTACCATCACCGAACAAAAACGAAAAGATTGACTCTAAAGCATTCATTTCCCCTTTTTGAGAGGAATCCTTTGCCGCCTGTTTGCTTCTTCTTGAGGAGCGCGATGAATCACTTTGTTGATGGTAGCCTCGGTTAGAGCCAAAGTCGAAAAACCAAAGGAAATTCCACAGTCCGCCACCACTAGAAGAACGATCACTGCTACCGCCGCCGTCTGAACTACTATTGTCATTCATCGCCATCGCAATCAGGATGAGCGCGATCGCTGCCACAATTAAGGCAATGGAAACCATTAGGATAACCCCGAAGGAAATCCGAATTAGGTAGAATAAAATGCGCCAAACTTTTTCCCACCATTCCTGCAACTGTAACCGCAAGAACTTATTCCGCAGAACTGAACGGAAGTTTTTGGGAAACAAGTAAGCAATTTCACCTGACTCAGCGACTTGCAAGTGTCCGCCAGATTCAGAGGCAAGAACCAGTAACCCTTGTTGTGCAAAATTGATATTTAAGCCAGCCTTAGCTGCCACGTCCCCAACGGTAACGCGATAGCCTAGTTGCTCGACGGCATTCATAATTGTTGGATTGGGAGCCATAGTAGGTAGTATCTTGTAAAGATTTCCTTCCTATTTCCAGTATAGAATTCTGACTTTTGACAGTTGTAGAGATACCCCTATCTTTTTTGCCACCTGTAGCGGTAGCAATAGGATATGTTCATTGCTCGGAACTTGCTGGGCAGTACTTGTTGGACAGTATAAGCTCGGAAATACCAACTATTTTGCGCGAGTACGCTCAACGATTGTGAAAATTCTGCTAGTGGAAGATGATGAGTTTGTTGCTGATTTGCTCATCTGCGCTCTCTCAAGTCAGCATTATCTAGTCGATTTGGCAACCGATGGTCAGATGGGGCGGGAGCTGGCAGAAGCATTTGAGTATGACCTGATTTTGCTGGATTTAATCTTGCCTGAGATGGATGGTATTAGCTTTTGTAAACAGCGACGAAGCTCAGGCGATCGCACTCCAATTTTACTTCTGATGAGTCATGATACCAGCAGCAACAAGGTTTTAGGATTAGATGCTGGAGCTGATGATTATGTTGTTAAACCTTTTGATTTAAACGAATTATTAGCACGAATTCGGGCGTTGTTGCGTCGAGGTAATTTAACTACAACACCTGTAATTGAGTGGGAAAATGTCCGATTTGACTCGAATAAATGCGAGGTGACATACGATGGTCAATTGTTAGCTCTCACGCCTAAAGAGTATGCTTTACTAGAGATTTTCTTACGCAATACTCAGCGAATCTTCAGCCAAAGTGCATTACTCGATCATTTATGGTCGTTTGAAGAGCCGCCTTCAGAAAATACTGTCCGAGCGCACATCAAGAGTTTACGACAGAAGCTTAAAAAAGCAGGCGCAGCGGCTGATTTAATTGAAACGGTTTACGGACTAGGGTATCGGCTCAAATCAAGAGCCTCCCAAGTCAAGAGTCGTAAGCAAGAAACGCCTCCTTTGACACCACCTGTAGACCAGAACCAGCCAACGAAAATATTGCCAGAATTAGCGGCGCTTTGGGAGCGGTTTAAAGATAAATATAGCGATCGCATTACTACCCTGGAACAAGCTGTGATGGCGCTACTCCAAGGTAAACTGACTGAAGACCTCCGACAACAGGCTTTAAGGGAGGCTCACACACTCTCTGGCTCTTTGGGCAGCTTTGGTTTACCGCAATCCTCACGTTTGTCTCGTGAGATTGAGCAGACGTTTCAAGCAAGTTCCCGGCTCAATTCGCTTCAGGAGGAACACCTGTCTCAACTTGTTCAAAAATTGCGCCAATCTTTGGACGATGAGCCAGTTAGCATTAATTCAATTCCTCCTCAACCAACAATAATCAAGCAATCGTCACAATTATTAATTGTTGATGATGATATGGAACTAGCTCAGGCTTTAGTTTCAGAAGCGATCGCCTGGGGAATGCAAGCCGAGGCGGCGGGTTCTATATCCCAAGCCAAAAAAGCGATCGCCCACTCGCGACCGGATGTTGTACTGCTGGATTTATGCTTCCCTGACTCAAAACATAATGGATTTCAACTGTTAGGAGAATTAGCGACTGCCAAAGCGCCCATCCCTGTAATAGTATTTACCGCTCAAGAAAGTTTTGCCGATCGCGTGAAAGTGGCTCGTTTGGGCGCACAAGGCTTTCTCCAAAAACCCATATCTCCTGCTCACGTTATGGAAGCGATCGCCCAAGTTCTGCAACAATCAGGTACACCTCATGCAAATGTTTTGGTTGTTGACGATGACCTACAATTACTTGATTTTTTACGGACTTTACTACAGCCGTGGGGCTTCAAGTTAACCTTGCTTAATGATCCGCAGCAGTTTTGGAAAACCTTAGAGAATTCCGCTCCAGACTTGCTAATTTTAGATGTAGAAATGCCCCATTTGAGCGGGATTGATTTATGTCAAGTGGTACGCAATGACCCACGCTGGAGTGAGTTACCGATCTTATTTTTATCCGCTCGCACTGATAGTGAAACAGTGCATCGGGTCTTCTCGGTTGGTGCCGATGACTACGTGAATAAACCTGTGATGGGACCTGAATTAATTGCGCGGATGCTTAATCGACTCGAACGAGTTCAAATGCTCCGCAAACTGCGGACATTGATGGAGTGAATTACGCAGTTGCACCAATTGAGGAATGCTCAAGAGTTCAAGGGTAATGCCCCAGAGTCTACCCTTATGAAGTCTTGAGAATTCACAACAGCAAAGATTTTATTTAGAACACAATAGTTAAAGACTCCTAGTGAGTTAACTCAACCCTAATGAAAGCTCCTTTGAACAAAAAATTGATTCCCGGCGCATTCGGATTAGCGTTGCTCACTCTGTTAGTTTCGACAGCACAGATGAGCAGTACAAATGCGATCGCTATTTACTATTCCAGCTTGAGTTTGGCGCTCTTCGTACTGGTGTACTATCTCTTAAACCGCCAAATTGCCAACCTTCACCAGGCTTTATCGGCTTGTTAATACTTTTACAATAATGCTCCCTGTGGTTATTACTCCGTAGCTCAAGATGGCAACTTTATTGCAATTAACGATACAGCCTTGGGTTGGCTAGGATACAGTCGTGACGAAATCATCGGTAAGCGGAAAGTAACCGAATTGCTTATCTGTGAGGAAGTGGAAGCGTTTCAGGAAGAATTTTCCCGCTTCTTAAAACAAGGTTGTCTAAAAGACATTGAAGTCCGCATGATTCGTAAAGACGGTACAGTTCTACCTGTTCTGCTCAGTGCAACAGCGATCCAAGATTCAGAAGGAAATGTCGTGACTCGCGCCAGCTTCTTTAATATCACCGAGCGGCAGCAAACGGAGGAGGCGTTAAGGCAGGCAAATGAAGAACTGGAAGTCCGAGTTACACAGCGAACTACTGAATTAATCGAAGTAATTGATCGTCTACAACGCGAACTCTTTCAACGAGAACGTGTCGAGCGTGCGTTACGACAAAGTGAAGAACGCTGGCAGTTGGCGATACGCGGTACGAATGATGGAATTTGGGACTGGAACATCAAGACGGATGAGGTGTTCTTTTCGACGCGGTGGAAGGAAATGTTGGGGTATGAAGACCAGGATATTGAGACTTCAAGTAATGACTGGCGCGAACGAATTCATCCTGATGATTTGGAACGGGTAACGCAATTTTACCAAGATCATGTCACCGGGAAAACGCCTTTTTATGTCAACGAGCATCGACTGCGTTGTAAAGACGGAAGCTATAAATGGATTTTGGCAAGGGGACAGGCGCTTTGGGATGAAGCGGGGAATGTGATCCGAATGACGGGTTCTCATACGGATATTAGCGATCATAAACGAGCCGAGGAGGCGCTACAGGAAAGTCAAGAACAGCTCCAGGCAATTCTAGACAATTCTCCA
>CADCTM010000035.1 GCA_902805485.1 uncultured Coleofasciculus sp.
ACGGGTTACCAGTCAGGAACTAAGGGCTGTGAAAAATCTTCATGTTTCTTCTCTGACTCCTCACTTACCAATAGTCTTGACACTCTAACCTCTACCCTATATCCAAGTTAATAGAAGTCTCCTCTCCTGCTATGTTTAAAAATGTTCTTGGCGATCCCAACACACGCAAGCTTAAAAAATACCAGCCTTATGTCGTAGACACTAACCTTCTGGAAGAAGAAATCCAGGCACTCTCCGACGAACAACTCAAAGGCAAAACAGCCGAATTTAGACAACGGCTGGAAAATGCCACAAGCGATCGCGCAAAAGATGAGTTGTTGGATGAACTGTTGCCAGAAGCCTTTGCCGTCGTGCGAGAAGCCGGACGGCGAGTCCTGGGAATGCGCCACTTTGACGTGCAAGTTCTCGGCGGCATCGTCCTCCACAAAGGACAAATTGCGGAGATGAAAACGGGTGAAGGAAAAACTCTGGTTTCTACCCTACCCGCTTATCTCAATGCCCTCACAGGTAAAGGTGTCCATGTTGTAACCGTTAACGACTACTTAGCACGTCGCGACGCGGAATGGATGGGGCAGGTGCATCGCTTTTTGGGCTTAAGTGTTGGGCTAATTCAGTCGGGAATGGGACCCCAAGAACGACAGCGCAACTACGCTTGTGACGTTACTTATGCCACCAATAGTGAGTTAGGCTTCGACTACCTGCGCGACAACATGGCGACGACGAGCGAAGAAGTCGTGCAACGCCCGTTTAATTATTGCGTAATCGACGAAGTAGACTCAGTATTAATTGATGAAGCCCGGACGCCCTTAATTATTTCAGGGCAGGTGGAACGTCCGACTGAGAAGTATCTGCAAGCGGCTGAAATTGCTCAGTTGCTCAAGAAAGAAGAACACTACGAAGTCGATGAAAAGGCACGAAACGTCCTGATGACCGATGAGGGGTTTGCCGAAGCGGAGAAACTTCTGAAAGTTCAGGATTTGTACGACCCAGAAGATCCTTGGGCACACTATATCTTTAACGCGATTAAGGCGAAGGAACTGTTCCTGTTAGATACAAACTACATCGTGCGGAACGGGGAAGTGGTAATTGTAGACGAGTTCAGTGGACGGGTGCTGCAAGGACGCCGTTGGAGTGACGGTTTGCACCAGGCAATTGAGGCAAAAGAGCGGGTTGAAATTCAAAATGAAACTCAAACCCTCGCTACAATTACTTATCAAAACTTCTTCTTGCTGTATCCCAAACTAGCAGGGATGACTGGTACGGCGAAGACAGAAGAAGCCGAATTTGAGAAAATTTACAACCTGCAAGTCACCATTATCCCCACTAACCGGGCTTCCGGACGCCGGGACTTAGCCGACGTGGTGTACAAAACTGAAGAGGCAAAATGGCAAGCGGTTGCTAACGAGTGCTACGAGATGTACGAAGCCGGCCGCCCCGTACTGGTGGGAACGACTAGTATTGAAAAATCCGAATTACTTTCTGGGCTATTGGCAGAGCGAAAAGTCCCTCATAACCTGCTCAATGCCCGACCGGAAAATGTCGAACGAGAGTCAGAAATTATCGCTCAGGCAGGACGCAAAAGCACGATCACCATTGCCACCAACATGGCTGGACGCGGTACAGATATTATTTTAGGCGGTAACTCGGACTACATGGCGCGGTTGAAGTTGCGGGAATACTTGATGCCGAAGATTGTAATGCCAGAGGATGAGGAATCTTTTGCGGTGCAGTCAGTGCCAGGAGTGGGGGGGCGAGCGCGTCCCCAAGGTTTTGCTCCTGGTAAAAAGGTGAAGACTTGGAAGGCAAGTCCGCAGATTTTCCCAACTCAATTGTCCAAAGAAACCGAGCAAATGCTGAAGGGCGCTGTGAGTTTTGCGGTGCAAAAATATGGTGAACAAAGTCTGCCAGAGTTAGAAGCAGAAGATAAAATCGCCGTTGCTACCGAAAATGCGCCCACAGATGACCCCGTAATTCAAAAGCTGCGGGAAGTCTATAAAGCGGTTCGCAAAACCTACGACGCCTTCACATCCAGCGAACATGATGAGGTGGTACAACTAGGTGGTCTGCACGTCATGGGTACAGAACGCCATGAATCACGCCGAATTGACAACCAACTGCGGGGACGGGCGGGACGGCAAGGCGACCCTGGTTCTACGAAGTTTTTCTTAAGTTTAGAAGATAACTTGTTGCGAATTTTTGGAGGCGATCGCGTTGCCGGCTTGATGAATGCCTTCCGCGTTGAGGAAGATATGCCCATCGAGTCCAAAATGCTCACTCGTTCCTTAGAAGGCGCCCAGAAAAAAGTGGAAACCTTCTACTACGACACCCGGAAACAGGTGTTTGAGTACGACGAGGTGATGAACAACCAACGACGGGCAATTTACGCCGAACGTAGCCGCGTGCTAAAAGGGGAAGACTTGAAAGAACAAGTCATTCAATATGCGGAAAGGACAATGGATGATATTGTTGAAGCCTACGTCAACCCAGACTTACCCCAAGAAGAATGGCAACTCGATCAGTTGGTGGCGAAGGTGAAAGAATTCGTCTACTTGCTTCAAGACCTGGAGCCGTCACATCTGGACGATATGATGATTGGCGATATCAAAAACTTCATGCGTGAGGAAGTCCGGAAAGCCTACGACCTCAAGGAAGCCCAAGTCGATCAAATTAGTCCAGGATTAATGCGGCAAGCCGAGCGTTTCTTTATCTTGCAGCAAATTGATACCTTATGGCGGGAGCATTTACAGGCAATGGATGCCCTGCGGGAGTCCGTGGGACTAAGGGGTTATGGCCAAAAAGACCCCCTAATTGAGTACAAGCAGGAAGGTTATGAAACGTTCTTGGAAATGATGATCGATATCCGCCGTAATGTCGTTTACTCGTTGTTCCAGTTCCAGCCCCAAGCGCAACCGCAAGCGGCTTAGTGGTAATTAGTTGTAGAGGCGTTCCGGTCGCACGTCTCTACTGAGGTAGTCGTAACTGAAACAAGTTGCGCTCTACCCTTGGCAACACCGTGGCATCAGCTTCTGGTTGAAAAAATTGGAGGTCTCCCCCCCAAGAACGAATAGTATGTTGACAAACAGTTAGATTTGTGCTTAACCCAGATTGGGGAGAGGCAGAGGTCAGCGTTTGGAGACATTCCTCTAGACTGCCATTTTCGGCAATCAACAACTCCAAATAAGTATTAGAGGTGTTTGTATTGGGTGTTGCCCTCAGGGAAAAAGGGCAGCACCAGAGGTTAATCCGACTTCTCGGTTGGGCATGAACGCAGATTGTAATTAAAAGTTCAAATAGTACACATTCCAGCTTAAGCGAGTCGCCGTAAACGTTCTTATCGCTGGAATTGTGAACCTGTATCCTGAGATGTTGCCGATCAAAGAGCGGTTCAACACGACGAAGCGATCGCTTTAACAAACCAGCGAGGGGAATCAAGCTTAAATTAGTTTTCAATTGCCACTGCTCATCCTCAAGAACAGGTGTCAAAATCGTTAAAGTCTCTTCCAACTGTTGCAGTAACTGCTTGCGGCGCATCTGTAGCAACCGTTGATCATCCGTAGGAATGATTTGAGACAAATTTCGGTTCAGTTGCTCAGACGAGTTCGGCATTAAAGCCTGAAAATCAAACAAAGCACTGAGGCTTTGGCTAACAGACTGATGAAGCGACTCTAAACATTGATGCTTGTACCAATTGAGCGTTTGTAGTGTTTCATTCTCCTGGGCGTGTCGGCTCAGACTGTATCGGTACTGACGAAACCAGGCAAACTGCTGATTCAACGTTGCTAGAGGCATTAGCAGGTGGTGGGGCAACTGGCGTTGGGCTTCGTCGGCGAGAAGAATAAAGCTCGTAGTCGGCATTCCAGGCGTGTGCAGGGCAATAATCAGGAGCTGACTTAAACCCAGGCGACAAAGCCATTGATTTAGCGGTTCGGGAAGGTCAGCAGCCGAGCGACAGAGCCAACTTTGGCTTGCCAGGGCGTCTTGAATTAACTCATTGTTGACGACAATTGCCAGGTTTGGAGAAAGGGCAAAGTGAGGATCTGTAACGACGGCGGCAACCACGGTTGCATAGTTGCTTTCAGGCGCCCAGCTAAAGAGAGCAGTTAGAGGACATTGCAGCCGCTCGGCTAAATATTCTACCCAGGTGCGTTCAAATAAAACTGGGTCAAGCGGCGCACAAGAAAGGGTGGATAATCCATCTTGAAGTGTATGGTGGCGTTGCCGCGCCTGTTTGGCGCTATCCGAGTAATGTTCAACTCGAAGGAGCAGATTAATTTGTTGGGCGACAATATTTACGAAATCTCTTGCCCTGTTGCTCCAGGTGCGGGGGGCATTATGACCAACGAGCAGTAGAGATAATTTACCAGAGGCGTCTGGCTTAACCGTTTTTGCAATTAAAAGCGATCGCGCTCCCATTTGAGCCAGGGTTTGACGCCATGCCACCAGCCTCAAATCTTCATCCAAATCTTCAATCATCACTGTTTCAGTGCTTGTGAGAAGCAATTGTCGATCATGAGGAGCGAGAGAAGTCAACAAAGTTGGGAAGGGACGACGCTTTAAAGGCGGCTGGCAGACAAAGCTAAACTGACCATTGTCATCTTCTTGTAACACCAGAAAAAGATTAGCCTCAAGGCGCTGGCATAGTATGTCAGCACACTCAAAAAGTGCTGCTTGAGTTTCTTCGCTAGCCGTGGGCGGCAGGAGTTGCAACATCACTGGGTTAGCAGGGCAATGCTGTGCGATCGCTTGGGCAATTTCTGCGGCAAAGCGAGCATCTTTTTGAGTTTCCTCAAGTGTTGTTTCTAACACCTCCTGGCTTGCTACTAGTCCCACCAACTGAGCTGTAGCATTCACATAATTTCGCTCCGCTTCCTCCCAGATCCGAGCCTCATTATCCTCCACAGCCAAAAAGCCCAAAAGTTCCCCATTTGCTTGAATGGGTGCAGCTAACAGAGAACGACTTTGCAACCGCTCCAACAGACGCTTTGTACTCTCCGATGACAGCAAACTCCTCGCCGCACCAATAGAAATAAGCCGTCCGGCTGCCAGCGCTTGATAAAAATCGTTGACTTCGGCTACTGTCAAACCAGGGACATTGCTTCTTGATTGTCCATAGCGGCGAATTGATTGGTTGCCCAGTCGATGCCAGAAGTAGCGCCGTTCCGGGGAATACCAATAGATATTAGTACGGGTGGGGACGACAAATTCTTGAGTCATTGTCACCACGGCTTCTAAGCGTAGTGTCAGGGTTGGCACTTGCATCAACTGGTTGAGGAGCTGAAACAAAGCTTGGTCGGGGCGTTTAATTGCCGAGCGCTGCCATTGGACTTCGATTTGGTACAAAGCCGCAGCTAATCCCCCTAAAAGTAAGGATAACTGGGCTTTTTGGGCAGGACGCGGCGAAACACCCCACAAGGGAGAACCCAATAATGCCACTCCAAAACTGCGGTCTTTA
>CADCTM010000036.1 GCA_902805485.1 uncultured Coleofasciculus sp.
GCATGACCAAGTTCGTGACGCGCCGTTGCCCTTGTATATTCAATAGTTTGGTCGGGGCTTAATTGGATCGTGAATCGGTGCGATAAAACTGAGTTAGACGAGTCTTGACGGAGATAAAACTCATAGCGAGTTTCGGCAGCACGAGCGCGAGGTATATTGAATTGTCCAGTTTCACGGTTAACAGATGCTTGGATAGGAGGACGCGATCGCAAAATTGAAATATCTGCCATTTCTCGCTCAGTAACCACTACTAAGGGCAAATAGACGCTCCATTCCTCGATACTCGTTATTACAGCATTCACCCAAGCTTGAATGCGTTGATTAGAGGATGACTCAGCCGCATTTATTGGTCGCTCCACATACACCTTAATCGGAAACTGTGACCAGACTAAATAACCGACAGGAGTTAGCTTAATTTCAGAGAAATAATCACCCTTATTTGTAGCATCTTGCCACTGCCCAAGTGTTACGGGTAAAGGATGAGTTTGGGGAGTAGGGAGGGAAGACAGGCGTAACTGTACAGAATTGCTTTGAGCTTCTACTCGCTGTAATTGAGCAAAAATAACAAAAAAAGCGATCGCTATTCCCAAAGCAATAAGGCGTCTCCAGTTTCTTCCCTGGCGACGCCTCAATTTCGCTGCGATTGAAGTCAAAATCAAGACCTCAAACCTTCTACTTGGGCAACCAACCCGCGCTCAAAACCACCGTCAAGCCAATGAAAATAACGCTGAACGCCCAAGTAACGCGATTCAGAGCTGTTTCGGCACTTTTAGTACTTGTAAACAGTTGAGCTTGACCGCCGATCCCGCCAATTCCGTCGCCCTTGGGACTATGCAGCATCACCAAAATAACCACACCGAGGGCAGAGATGCCCCAAATAATTTGTAAAACTTGACCAATCGTCATGATGAAAACTCGCGCGGAAAAATAAGATTCAGTCGTTACAAGGAAACCCGAATAGGCGTTCGATTGGGTCGAACTTCAAACTCAATGGGTTTGAGCAAGGAGTATCCAGTCATCTCCACAGGCTGGGACAATCTTAAGATTTCCAGGATCGTCGGCGCAATATCTGCTAAACGCCCGTCGTCGCGTAGAGCAACTTCTGTGCCATGTCCAGGAATTTTTAATCCTTCCCCTTCTATCAGAATAAACGGCACAGGGTTAGTTGTGTGAGCCGTCCAAGGATTACCTTCCTCATCGTACATATATTCCGCATTGCCGTGGTCGGCAGTAATCAACGCTGTGCCACCAGCTTTGTTGATACTTTCAACCAGGCGTCCCACACAATGATCTACCGTTTCAACGGCTTGCACACAGGCTTCCATATTACCTGTATGTCCCACCATGTCCGTGTTCGCGTAGTTAATTACAATCAGCGAATAAATGCGCTTTTCAATGGCAGCAATCACAACATCCGTAACCGCTTCTGCTGACATTGCCGGCGCTTTGTCGTAGGTCGCAACCATTGGACTTTGTACCAATTCTCGGTCTTCACCATCAAAAGGTTCTTCCAAACCGCCATTAAAAAAGTACGTAACATGGGCGTATTTTTCCGTTTCAGCAGTTCGGAATTGGCGTAAACCGTTGTTTGAGATGACTTCGCCCAAAATATTGTTTAAGTTCTGAGGCTCAAAGGCAACCAAAACAGGAAATGCGGGGTCGTATTGGGTAAAAGTGGCAAACGCTAAGTTCTGAATTTGTTCCCGTTCAAACCCATTAAATGTAGGGTCTACAAAGGCTTGGGTGAGTTGTCTTGCCCGATCAGGACGGAAGTTAAAGAAAATCACTCCATCTCCCGCTTCCACCGCCCCAGGAGCAATGCGTATCGGTAAAACAAACTCATCATTGAGCTTGAGTTCATAAGACGCCTTCAAAGCCTCAAGGGCTGACCGACCGTCACCAGAACCATCCTGAGTCATCACATCATATGCTTTTTTGACTCGATCCCAGCGGTGATCCCGATCCATTGCGTAGTAGCGACCGCCAAGGGTGGCAATACGTCCTACGCCAATTTGGTCAATGTGATTCTGAAGCTTTTGAATTGCCTCAACACCTGCCATTGGTCGGGTATCGCGACCATCGGTAATTGCATGGACACAAACATTAGAGAGTTCCTGGGATTTAGCGAAGTCTAGCAACCCAAATAGGTGATCGAGATGGGAATGCACCCCACCTTCCGAACATAAGCCAACTAAGTGCAGTTTACTGCCTCGACTCTTAACGTCCTGGCAAACTTGCAGCAGGCTTAAGTTTTCTCTTAAAGTGCCATCTTCCACCGCATCAGAGATCCGAACCAGTTCTTGTGGTACGACGCGCCCAGAACCAATATTGAGGTGTCCCACTTCTGAGTTACCCATTTGGCCGTCTGGCAGCCCCACATCCTTCCCGGAAGTCCGAATCAGGGTACTGGGGTAAGCGAATGAGAGGCTATCCATTACAGGTGTCTCTGCGGCGGCAAGGGCGTTTCCGTCAGTTGCTTCCCGATAACCCCAGCCGTCCAAGATGACTAGCACCACAGGAGAGACAGGTGCTTGCGTCATAGTTATTGACCTTTATTGTTAAATAAATTTCACCGCAATGATAGCACTGCCATTTGCTTTGGTTACGGATTTTTGTTTTAGCTTTGGATTGAGGGGTGAGTGTGGAGGCTACAAACCTTGCCAGAAGATTATTTTGGCGTTTTGTCATTGATTGATAAAGAGTGATTTTATCTTCATCACGCCATCTTGTTAATTGAGCAATTGGCATAGTGGCAATAGCTGCACCCTGAGGAGGATTACAACCAGGCAATTCGTCTCGATCCCAACTATGCTGCTGCCTACAACAACCGAGGTGCTTTCCGCTCTTGCATCGGCGATATTCAGGGAGCAATTAAGGATTTTACTGAGTTTATTCGTCTCAATCCCAATGACAATAGTTACTATAACCGAGGTGTTCTCTACTACCATCTGGGCAATAATCAGGAAGCGATCGCTTTCTTTAACCCAAGCTTTGCTGCTCAATCCCAATTTTGTCTCTGCCCAATATAACCGAGGTAATGCCAAGTTCGATCTAGGAGATGAGTCAGGAGCATTTGAGGATTACAATCAAGCACAAGCGATCGAGCTTGATCATAATATCGATTCTAACGATGAGCATGGCTACTATGGTCGTGGTCTTGCCCGTTCCCACATGGGAAACCATCAAGGAGCGATTGAGGATTTACAGCAAGCGGCAACACTCTGTTCAGAGTATAGAAATACAGCTCTCGATCAACGAGTACAAGAGGCAATAAAAAACCTTCAAATTTAAAGAAAGTTGAGTTAACTTTGTCTGGTTTTGGGGGTTGTTCTATTTTATTAAAATTGTAGACAATTTTATTTAAAATATTAAGTATGCTACGACTAACAGAAATCAAACTTCCCCTTGACCATCCTGAAGATGCGCTCCAAAACGCCATCCTCAAAAAGCTGCAAATTACGCCAGCAGAACTAATCAACTATTCCATCTTCAAGCGTAGTTATGATGCCCGGAAAAAGGGAAATATTGCCCTTGTCTACATTTTGGATGTGGAAACAACCAAAGAAGCTGATCTTCTCAATCGTTTGAAAAAAGATCCTCATGTGATGATTACGCCAGACATGAGTTATCGCCTGGTGGCACAAGCGCCTAGTAATTTAGCAATTCGCCCGATTGTGATTGGTACCGGTCCTTGTGGGATGTTTGCGGGTCTGATGCTGGCGCAAATGGGGTTTCGTCCCCTTATTTTAGAGCGCGGCAAACCAGTTCGCGATCGCACTGTTGATACTTTTGCCTTTTGGAAAAAGAAGGAAGCACTCAACCCAGAATCTAATGTGCAGTTTGGGGAAGGCGGTGCAGGGACATTCTCCGACGGCAAACTCTACAGTCAGGTCAAAGATCCTCAGCATTATGGACGCAAGGTGCTAACCGAATTCGTGAATGCTGGGGCTTCACCGGAAATTCTTTATATCAATAAACCCCATATCGGTACTTTCAAACTGGTGGGGATTGTCCAAAGTATTCGTGCCAAAATTGAAGCGTTGGGCGGTGAAATTCGCTTTCAAAGCCGAGTCACAGATATCGATATCGAGAAGGGAAAAGTGCAGGGAGTCACCCTCGCTAGTGGCGAATATATTGCCAGCAATCATGTGGTTTTGGCAGTAGGTCACAGCGCCCGCGATACTTTCCAAATGTTGTTTGACCGAGGAGTTTATATTGAAGCAAAACCTTTTTCCATTGGTTTTCGGGTTGAACATCCTCAGACTTTAATTGATAGTTGTCGTTTCGGTGATCAGGCAGGTCATAAAACTTTGGGTGCTGCTGATTATAAGCTGGTTCACCACTGTAAAAATGGTCGTTCTGTTTATAGTTTCTGTATGTGTCCCGGTGGTTTGGTGGTGGCGGCGGCATCGGAACCAGGGCGAGTGGTTACTAATGGTATGAGTCAATATTCTCGCAATGAACGCAATGCTAATAGTGCGATCGTTGTGGGTATTACTCCTGATGATTATCCGGGTCATGCCTTGGCGGGAATTGCCTTGCAACGCCGCTTGGAAGAGGGTGCTTTTGCCTTGGGTGGGGGGACTTATGATGCACCGGGGCAGTTGGTGGGGGACTTTCTCAACCATCGCCCTTCGACAGCGTTAGGGGTAGTGAAGCCGTCTTATGCGCCTGGGGTACATTTGACTGATTTGAGCCAAAGTTTACCTGAATATGCGATCGCTGCCATCCGTGAAGCTATCCCGGCTTTCAACAAACAAATCAAAGGATTTGCGATGGATGATGCCATGTTAACTGGGGTGGAAACCCGCACTTCGTCACCAATCCGGATTAAACGCAACGAGGATTATCAAAGTATAAATACAGTTGGGCTTTATCCAGCGGGTGAAGGGGCGGGATATGCTGGGGGGATTCTTTCGGCGGGGATTGATGGGATTAAGGTGGCAGAGGCGGTGGCTTTAAGTATGTTGCGTATCAATTGCCAAGTCTGAGAGGGAGGAGTTTTAGGGATAGTTGTTTCTGAGATGGGAAAGGCGATCGCTTCTGGTATCTTACCGAACCTGCAACTTCCACTTGATGACATTTTGCCCCAATGAACCAAAATTGTTTGCACTCCCCTTGAGAGGACAATCAAGGGCGCTTGTTAGGCATATTAATCTACAAGTGATTAGCAAGAAACTGACCTATGTCTCTAATCAAATTGGTCACATCCTGCTTAGTAAACTTGTTAGGATTACCATGAGTTGCGCTGCTTCGTATATCTGCCAATGCAGTTATTCGCTTTTGCCTGAGCTAATTGTATGCACCAGCTTTAGCCAAATCAGCATTCATTTTATCTAACTTTCCAGGCGAGATCCCCTCTGTGTAACACAACTCTCGCAGGGCTGTTTCCAGCACAACGCCTGCAATCACAGCCGCTGCTATAGAGTAACTACTACTTAACAAC
>CADCTM010000037.1 GCA_902805485.1 uncultured Coleofasciculus sp.
CGCCGGGGCATTAAGCCGCTACTATCTCACTTTATGGTTTGCCCAACGTTTCGGGACAGCTTTTCCTTACGGCACTTTTTTTATTAATCTGACTGGCTGTTTTGTAATGGGATTTTTTATCACCATTGTGTTAGAGCGAATAGCAACAATTTCTCCAGAAATCAGATTAATGGTGACAACGGGATTTTTAGGGGCTTATACAACGTTTTCCACTTATGGACTAGAAAGTGCAACGTTGTTACGCGATCGCAATTTTTCAATTTTCAGTTTTTACTGGTTAGGCAGTGCAGTACTCGGAATTATTAGCGTTCAACTCGGCGTTATTCTCGCCCGATTGGGAAAGTAAAGTAGGACGATATAAAATTTGGCGTTGCACAAGGAGTGGGATGACAAAAGTTCGTATGAGTGGAATAGGCGTCCCCCCGTCCCTTTTCATTTTTCGGCAAGACAAGATGTCTACCCCACAAGAATCATCAAGGCAATTGTGCAGCGCCGAAAACCTGGATGCATCGGCTAAATTCAACGTAGACTTAAAATAAACAACCCTATCAACACGTCGAGCTGGAGTTGACCTTGACTGACAACTCGATTTCCGTCCAAACTTTATCACGTAGTGAGCTGCGGCAGTGGGTTCGTAGCCAGCTACAAGTGCTTCTAGAGCAAGAAAACCTCCAGGAAGCCAAGGAAATGCTGATGTCACTACAGCCTGTAGATATTGCTGAAGCAATAGAGGGATTACCCAAACCCATGCAAGCGATCGCATTTCGTTTACTTCCCAAAGCCGAGGCAATTGAAGTTTACGAATACCTAGACTCTCAGGTTCAACAGTCACTAATTGAGGAATTTAAACGTCAAGACGTCCTGGATATTGTCGATAAAATGTCACCGGATGATCGAACCCGTTTATTTGACGAATTGCCGGCAAGAGTCGTCCGTCGCCTTATCGAACAACTCACCCCAAAAGAACGCGAAGCCACATCTTTATTATTAGGTTACGAAGCCGATACCGCTGGGCATATAATGACGCCCGAATATATCGCCTTAACCGAAACATTAACTGTAGAAGAAACGCTAGAAAGAATTCGCAGTTTAGCTAAAGTTACGGAAATAATTTATTACCTTTATGTCACAGATGTCGAACAACGTTTAAGCGGAATTGTTTCCTTGCGGGATTTGGTAACAGCCCAACCGCAACGAACTTTGAATGAAATAATGGCTCGTGATGTCGTTTATGTGAACACGGATACTGACCAAGAAGACGTTGCCAGATTAATTGGGCGTTATGACTTTTTGGCAGTGCCAGTTGTTGATCGAGAACAGCGTTTAGTTGGGATTGTTACAGTTGATGATGTAATTGATATTTTAGAGCGGGAAACAACCGAAGATATCTATGTTTTAGGTGGCGGCGTTCAATCAGGCGGTGACAATTATTTTCAAACTAATTTATTAGTTGTTGCTCAGAAACGAGTGGTTTGGTTATTTGTTTTACTACTTACTAATACCGTTACAGGTACAATTATCCGATCGCACGAGGCAATCTTACAACAAGTAGTGACGCTTGCCGCGTTTATCCCACTCCTAACGGGTACAGGTGGAAATGTGGGCGCCCAGTCCTCAACGGTGGTAATACGGGGCTTAAATACTGATGAAATTCGCGATCTAGGCACGTTTAAAGTGGTTGTTCGAGAGGTGATGGCAGGGGCATTATTAGGGACAATTTTAGGGGCTGTGGCGACGCTGTGGGCTTATTGGTTGCAAGGAGATTTTGCGGTGGCGCTGGCGGTGGGAAGTTCTTTGGTTGCGATCGCAATTCTTGCCTCGTTTGCAGGTTCTGCGTTGCCTTTTTTATTCCGTTCCTTTGGCTTAGATCCGGCATTGATGTCAGCCCCTTTTATTACAACAGCCGTTGATGTCTTAGGTGTTTTAATTTATTTTAAGATTGCCAAACTTTTTTTAGGGATGAGTTAAGCCATTTTTAACTTAAATTGACTAGCTCAGATTAGTAGCAGTACCAATGGTAGGATGAGGACTTGGCAATGTGATTAAGGCAAAATCCCTATGTCCAATAGTCGCGGTGGGTTAGGAACTTTAGAATACGTCTCCGTTGCTGGTGCAGTCGTTGGTTCAGCGATCGCCTATTTTACTAATCAAGCGATTTTTGGGCTAGCACCTGTATCGCTATCCCTGGTGCTAAACCTGGTTAACCGTCGGCGCTTGGAAGCATTTTTAGACCAAGATGCTGATGTTACTACTGAAGTTCAGCAGTTAAGGCGTGATCTGACTTTATTACGTACAACTAACGAGAAAGCTACTCAGGATATCCAAAATCTCGTACCCAGGCAAGAGTTAACGTCTACCGTTTCTAGAGTTGAAGAACTACACCAGCAGCAAGAGGGTTTACGACTTTCTCTTGTTCCGCTTCAATCTCGTTTGGATGACTTAATTCAAGAATTCACCAATCGTCCAGAGTTAGAAGAAATTGAGAGTTTAACGATTGTAATTGAAGCGCTTAAACAATCGCTTGATCAACTGCCTGAGTATAGTCAGTTACCTCACCAATCAACAGAAAATTCGTTGGCAGAGTTGTCTCAAAACTCCGAACAAGTTGAACAATTGCAAAAGGCAATTGAGTTATTGTCTTATCAATTTAACGAGCGTCCTGAGTTAGAAGAAATTGAGCGCTTATCCGTTGTAACTCAAGCACTTAAAGAATCCCTTGAACAATCTCTATATAAATCTTCATCATCAGCGAGGGAAATTCAGCAGCAGGTAGAAAATTCGATGGTACAGTTGTCTCACAACACAGAACAGGTCGAAAGTTTACAAAAGGCGATCAATTTATTGAATTATCAAATAGAGGAGAAAATCTGGGAAATCCGCCAAGAAAATCTGGCTGAATCCTCAGATTAAAAAAATCTAAAGTACGCTTTCTGACTCTGGAGCAACAATCTCTCCCTCCATTTTAATCAAAGCGTCTTGGTCAGTAATTAAGTCGGTTAGTTCACTAATTTTAATCCCCATGTTGTCACAGGCTAGCTTTAGTTCTTGACTAAAAGTGTTGAGGTCACTACCATAACCACACAACTCAGCCGCTGTTTCAATTCCCTGTTTAGCGTTAGCTCTGGCACAATCAACTAATTCTAAGCCTTTGAGGGGGGTGGAGGATGCCATAAATTTAATTTAATTCCTAGTTTGAGATATCTATAGCTTAGTCGAAACACTGCCGAGGCTTATCTGTCAGTAGGTAGAAAGTAATTTTTGCCAGTTTCAAGAAGCGCGATCGCTTGAGTTGAGTTGCATCACGTTTAAAAAAGCAGCTTATTCTTCCCCAGTTTTACAATGGCATCCGTGAATAAGTGAGGAAGAAGCGATGATTCTACACTACGTTTTGGCAGGGATTCCGGTGCTGTTTATCGCAATCGTTAAGGCAACGATTCGAGAGGTTGTTTATAAAAAAATATCTCGGTGAACTACAGGCAGACCAAGTTTCAACCGCTACAGGAGTTGTGTTGTTCGGTCTATATTTCTGGTTTCTTACTCGTCTTTGGAGTATTAAATCAGCCAGACAAGCGATTTTCATCGGGGCGATCTGGCTGGGACTTACTGTTGCCTTTGAATTTATTTTTGGTCACTATTTCATGAAAAATTCATGGACTAACCTTTTTCACGATTACAATATTTTTGCAGGAAGAGTCTGGATGGTTGTGTTGAGCTGGATCGCCCTTGCTCCATTCGTCTTCTACTGCCTTGAAAGTTAGAAGCCTTGTAATTTGCCTAACATCTCAGCCGACAGTGCCCAATATTTATGGTTATTTAACTCATTAACCGGGCTTTTGCCAATATTGATAAATCGCATAAGCTAAGGTGACGACACCCGTAACAATTGCACTTTCATCCACTTCAAATTGCGGGTGATGTAAGGGGTAATTCTGTTTCTCCCGGAAGCCAACTCCCAGGCGGAACATTGTACCGGGCGCTTTTTGCAGATATACAGAGAAATCTTCGGCACCGAGGGAGGGTTCTGGTAAAATTTGAACGCGATCGCTTCCCCATGCTTCTTTTGCCGACGCCTCTAATAGCTGAGTTAGGGCTAAATCATTTTGCACCGAAGGCACTCCCCGGCGATAATTCATCTGGTAGCTGGCGCCGTAAGTTTGGCAAATATTCCCGACAATTTTTTCAATCCAATCTGGCAAATTTGCATGGGTTTCCGGATGAAGCGATCGCACTGTTCCCGATAACTTTACCTGATCGGCAATCACATTCGGCGCACGCCCTCCACTAATTTGTCCAATTGTCAAGACCATTGGACGTAAAGGATTCTGAGTGCGGCTTATTGCCTGCTGTAGCGTTGTAATCACCTGGGAGGCAATCCAAATCGCATCAATTGCTTCATGAGGACGGGCACCATGACCCGATTCTCCCATAATGATAATTTCCAAATCATCTGCCGCCGCCGTCAGCGCCCCATAGCGAATCCCCACAGAACCCGCTGGAATTGACGGGAAGACATGAAGGCTAAAAATTGCACTGACATCATTCATCGCCCCGTCTTCCACCATCCAGCCTGCGCCCTGGGCGATTTCTTCTGCCGGTTGGAACAAGAAGCGGATGTTGCCAGGTAACACTTCGCCCAACTGAGACAACACCATTGCTGTACCTAAACCGACTGTCGTATGCACATCATGACCGCAAGCGTGCATAATTCCTGCTTGGCATGAGGCAAATTCTAGCTTAGTGCGTTCGGTGATGGGTAAAGCATCCATATCAGTACGGATGGCAACCAAGCGGTCATCTGTACGACCAACGAGTTCGCCAATTACGCCAGTTTTACCAATCGCTTTTTGGACAACTATACCGCAAGAGGATAATACACCGGCTACATAGGCGGCTGTTTCATATTCCTGACCACTTAGTTCTGGGTGAGAATGGATATGGCGGCGAATTTCAATTAAGCGAGGTTTTAAGGCTTCGGCTAAGTCTTTTATCCGGGCAAGCATTGAGTTTCTATCAGTGTTATTGTTCAGAATCCTCGATAACCTACTTCAGCTTTCTGGAAAATTAAGGGTTTTTTTGGGCTTGTAATCTTAATCCCAGTGGTTGCAGTGAAGCAAGGGTATCTTAATAACACTTTAAAGGAGATAGCTAAAGTCGGGCTAGGAGTCGTTAGTTGTTGCCGAATAAACTCGTCCTTTCCAGGCGCCACCTTGTCCCCGCCAGTGACGCAAGGCGGAGTCAAGAGTCATCAGGGTATACAAGAAAGCGATCGCAGGTAGGCAAATTGCCAACAACGGTGAACACCCATATAAGCGGAGTGTGGGGAAATAAGCGATCGCCATTAGCAACCAGGTAACTAAACTTGCACTCATAATTAGCCAATTTTGGGTTAATAATCCCCAAATTGCCCCTACAGGCGGAACTATATAAATAATCGTCATCCCGA
>CADCTM010000038.1 GCA_902805485.1 uncultured Coleofasciculus sp.
CGCTTGAGCTTTTACCTTTAACTGATCCAAGCAATGACTAGACGTCCCCAAAATTTCATAAAGATCTATCCCCAGGCGTTTTCCACGAGGCGTTACCCGATCAACCCAGCGGCAGGGATAAATTGTCGAAGAAAGGTAGGGAGGTTGATTGCTACTATTAGCTTCAATCTCAGCTAGTTTATCATTACTTCGGATGTGGGCAATTGTTGTGTTGCTAGCAAGGATGGGACAACCGTAGATCTTCGTTAATTCTTCCAGACGTGCAGCAGTATTTACAACATCACCAATGACAGTAGAATCCATGCGAAGATCAGAACCCACAGTCCCAATCAAACCAATTCCCGTATGAACCCCAATACCCACCTGAACCGGCTGTTCTAAGTTATATTGTTGGCGATCGCGATTAAATTGATTTAAATTTTCAAGCATTTTCACCGCCGCTTTTAGAGCATCTTCTGCGTGGTGATCAACGCGATCAAACACCGCCAAAATCGCGTCCCCTAAAAACTTATCGACAAAACCATTATGAGCAGTAATTGCCTGACTCATCTGAGTAAAAAAGGCATTTAGCCACTCAAACGTTTGCATCGCGGCTTGTGATTCTGCTATTGCCGTAAAGCCTCGGATATCACAAAATAAGACAGTAAGTTCTTCTTCACGAGCATTCCCTAACTGAATAGATTCAACGCCACGAGGAGCAATGCGGTTTAAATATTGTTCAGGCACAAACAGGCGAAACTTTTCGGAGATATAATCATTAACCTCCCAAGCCGCCGCAATTTGTTGACGAGATTGTTCTTTAACTTGTTGATTAATTTCTGTCTCAACTTGTTGCGATCGCATTTTGCTCAAGCGTAAGACGCTAGCAACTTTCGCCAACAAAACTTTGATATTAATCGGCTTAGTGAGGTAATCATCTCCCATCATTTCCAAACCCCGCATCCGGGAATCATCATCATCCAAAGCTGTCAGAAAAATCACTGGGACAGCTTGGAGTTGGGGGTTCTCTCGCAGGCGACGACAAACTTCAAAGCCGTCCATTTTCGGCATCATCACATCCAGTAAAATCAAGTCTGGAATGGACTCTGTAGCAATTTCCAGCGCTTCAGTTCCTGATGCAGCTAATTGAGGAACGTAACCTTCACACACCAAAAGTTCTTCTAGTAAGAATAAATTACTGGGGTCATCATCGACGAGCAGGATACGGGGCGTAGCGTTTGCCATGAACCTAACGAGAAATTTATAACTTGATTGAAGACAGCCTTTGTGCAAAAACCATTCTTACTTGGTAGATGCTAACGCCTGTCGCTTTAACTTTTTGTGAAACTTTAAATAAGACTGTGCAGTGAGCTGAACTTAATTTAATTGTTGAATAGATACCCCTGAATCGCCGTTGCCTTGCTCTTGCCAGCTCTTATTAACAATAGTGACACTGATAAAGTTCAATTTGTTTGTTGGGAGCCGATGAGAAAGCTGTATATTTCTTAACATATTCAACCCAACAAGCGATTGCATTCTCCTCTAGGCGTATATCCTATCTCTTTCTTTGGACGACAACCGTGGGTCTAAGTTAGCACACCATCCTGGGAGTCCTAAGTTGCACTCTCAGTAGCAATCAAAGAGCGCACCATTGCAATCACTTTTTCAAATTCTAAAGGTTGGCTCAAGTAATCATCAGCCCCTGCTTGGAGGCAGCGATCGCGCTCTGCGCTAGCCTTCGGCAACGCCAAGGGCGATCGCTCTTTACTCGCTTCGCGATCGCCTTGCATAGCCATTTCCGTCACCGCAATTATAGGCACTGTCTGCCAAATAGTATGAGCTTTTAACGTACGTATTAGCTCAACTCCATCCACCCCAGGCAACTGGATATCCATCAAAATCAAATCGGGTAGCGACTCAGGCGTTACCAAAGGCGAATGAATCATTTCCAGCATCGTCTCACCGTCCTCAATCAAGTTCACGGCATAACCCTCAAGTTCCAAGACTTCCAAAATCAGCGACTGGTTGTAAGCCTGATCTTCCACTACCAAAATCTGTTTGGCATCTCTAGGCAGGGATACCTTTTTCATAAAGGCACAACCTGGCTGTTGAGACTCACTCTCCCAAGCCTTAGGGGATAAAGTCGATCGCTGTTCAGTCAGTGGTAGCCAAACCCGAAAAGTACTCCCCGCATTTTCTTGTGATGCCACAGAAACCGTACCGCCGTGGAGTTCGGCGAGTCGCTTCGTCAGTGCCAGACCTAACCCAGTGCCTTCATGACGCCGCGCTAAGGAAGAATCAACCTGCTGGAACGGGCGAAACAGCAAATGCAACTTGTCTTCAGGAATTCCAATGCCGCTATCGATTACTTCCAGGCACAGATAAGGAGTACTAGAATTTACCGGACTGTGATCGGGGCGCACTTCCTGTTGCAACTGGGAACCATAAGCTAGTTGTCCCCTCAGCTTCACACTTCCCTCTTCGGGAGTAAATTTTACAGCATTCGAGAGGAGGTTAATTAAAATTTGGCTGACACGCCGCTCATCCAAGGAAGCCTGGTTTAAACGCGGGTCAAGTTCTAAAGACACTTCCAGTCGTTTCTTATCCGCACGGGACTGAATCATCTTCAGGCACTGGTGACACAGCGCTTGGATCGATACAGCCTTCAGCTCAAGCTCGGCTTTTCCCGCCTCAATTTTCGACAAATCGAGAATATTGTTAATTAATTGCAGCAGGTGCTGACCGCTGGTTTCAATCGCTTTAACGTGATTAACTTGGCGCGGTGTCAAAGAACCGCCAGTACCGCGTTGCAACAAATTGGAAAACCCCAGAATGCTGTTCAGAGGGGTTCGCAGTTCGTGAGACATCGAGGCAAGAAATTCTGATTTCAACTGAGATGCCCGTTCTAATTCCTCATTCGCTCGACGCAGGTGTTCTTGAGCTTGGGCGCGTTCGATGGCAACACCCAAAGTGCGACAAGCTGCCAGCAGCATATCCTGTTGTGGCGCGTTCTGAAGTTTTTGTCCAGAGCGAGATTCCAGCGTCAAGACGCCAATAATTCTACCAGTAGCACCAGGAATCGGAAAAATCCCTAATTGACCAATTCCAGGGTGTCGAAAGGCAGCAACGGCTTGGGGATGGTTTTGGTAGTCTTCAACAAACAGAGGCTCACCTGTGGCTACAACCTGCCACAGCAGCCCTTGACCATAGGGGATACCTTGATGTAGCAAAGCTTCCATTTCCTTGGCTACCACCGTGCCGTAGGTGGCAATGAACTGGGTTGAGACTTGATTGGTGAGCATAGTGGCATAGGCGTTTTTTCCATCACCACTAATCACTTTCACATCCCCAAAGGACGCGGACATTATCTGTACCAAGTAAGATAAGGCAAACTGTCCGATTTCCCTCAAGTCACTGGCAGGTTGCAGCCGTTCTGTGAGTTCCTGTAAAAATCTCAGGCGTTTGACTTCGGTGTTCAAACTTGCCTCCATTAGTATCGCTTCCTTTCGGGCTTGTTCTTTGACGGTAACGTCGCGAAAGGTAAACAAGCGTCCACCTGTGGAGGTGGTGGTAATATTCACTTCTAGATGAATGCCGTTGAGTTGTTCTAAGGTAAAGGAAACGTTTTCTGCCTCAGTCGGTAGTAAGAGTGATAGAAGCTGTTCGGCTTGAGCTAGATACCAGTAACCTTGGGCAACAACCTGAGCGCACAGTTCATGAAAGGGAGGCTTTTGAGCCAGCCAGTCGGCAGAAAGTCCCCAATTGTGCAGTAACTGTTGATTGAACAGAACCAGATGGTGCGACGAATCAAGGAGCGCGATCGCGTTGTCCACCTGGTTAAGAATTAGCTGTTGCTCTGCCTTTAACTGTTGTAAATGCCGCTCAATTTGCTCAGGTTGCATAATTTTCATCGGCGTTCGTGAGAGGTATATGGTAACGCTTCTTTTAATTTAGGAAACGTAATATTTGTTAGAAGTGAGTGAGTCTTGGGCATTTTGTGATCGGTGACACAAAAATAGCGGATCTAAGTCCCACTCGGCAACTGCTCTCGATCAAACCGTCAGTGTGACGATTAAAACAAGAGTATATGAGAGCGATCGCTTCTATCTAAAGTTAGACGTGCTGAAATAAACAGAAGCCGACGCACAAAATAAAGTTCACTGCACAGCAAGAGAGGGTTGTCATGCAAACTTTAAAGCAGGGGTTTGAGGAGCGCAATCTCATGACAAAGTTGGCGGACGCACTGGAGCAAGATTGGCAAGATCGCCTAGCAAGTGATTATCCCGATCAAAGCCCAGTGACAAGAAAAAGTATCATCAAATGGTTAATGGGAGAAGACCTGGAGCGGTTTGACAGTCTGATGCCAAACCAGTTAGTGATTGTCCGCCAAGCGATGGATTATCGCTACCGGATTTTGCGACAGCGCTATCTGGGGGTAGAACCTCAGCGAGCTTATCGCAATTTGACAGCGCGACTAGCATCTTTGGTGACATTACGCAATAAAATTCGCACTTGGGTTTCCCTGAGTCGCGATCGCCAACGGGCTGTCGTTGATGTCTTACAAGAAGTTATTCAAGAATTATTAAATAGCGATCGCTATATTCAAAAACAAATTGCTTGGATTGCCCAATGTACAGATGACATCCGCCTGCGGGATGCTTTATTACTCACTACCGTAGAGGAATATTGTTTACGCCCAATTCGCAATCAACCGTTACTCGTGTATCGATTCGTTAACTTCTTGCGTCGCTCTCAGCGCGGTGGCATGACTCATGTGCCGGAAGGTGAGTTAGTGCGCTTAGTTTCTGAGGAAGTGACTCCAGAGGATACGGATACACCAGTAAGTTTATTGGATAACCAAGCTGTTGCCGATTACCACGACACCCAAGCTTGGGAAGAGCAACAGACGCAGCGGTTAATTGTGCGTCAAGAATTTGAGGCTTATTTAATCGAAAATTTGGGGATGGATGCCGCAGTTTGGTTGCGACTTTACCTCCAAGGACAGTCCCAAGAAGCGATCGCTTCTGCTTTAAATAAGCCAGTTAAGGAAATCTATCGACTACGCGAAAAAATTAGCTACCATGCTATTCGTGTTTTTTCAATCAAAGAAAAACCGGAATTGGTCGCCAATTGGTTGGAGAATTCATTACAGGAGCATAGTTTGGGGCTAACACCGAAGCAGTGGAAGGAGTTTTTGGACAACCTGACACCAGAGGAGCGCCAGTTGTTGGAGCAATTCAAAGCAAATAAACCAATAGAAGCGATCGCCAAAGACTTAAACCTGAAGATTAACCAGGTGATAGGTGAATGGAGTAAAATTTATTTGGCAGCTCAAGCTCTACGAAGCGCTTCTTAAGCAGAGGTAAACCGCGAGGAAGCTCTTTCAATAAACTTTTTTAGCCAATAAATCGCCCGAAATCTCAGTCGGGCGCGCCTGGAG
>CADCTM010000039.1 GCA_902805485.1 uncultured Coleofasciculus sp.
AATCTAAACTTTATGAGGTGTTAGAGAAATGGTCGGCTGATGAATTGAGGAGTGTTAATGCTCAAATTGAGTACGTTTTGAAGGAGGCAACACGGAAGGCGGGGAGATGGAAAGAGGAAAAGCGATCGCAGCAAATTGAGTTAGAAGATAGTGAAGAGAAGATAGACAAAGAGTAAAAGTCGGTGCATCTCCTCAGTTTGTTTAAATGGTGTTATCTATTTATCATCTAATATATATGAATAATGAATTCTGCATATATTAGATAATCAACCTCTAGCTATAATTTCGACAGGCGAGCGGTTATGGTAATGAACCAGAAGATCCATCCAATAAATTACTTGATCTCGAAACACAATTGGGTTTGTTTAGAGAAATTGCCTTTGCCGATGTAGATTGTTATTGGAAATAACTGGAGTTACCGCTGTTGGTTGGGATTAAACCGCAATAGAGTTTAAGAGATTCTTTTTTACAAGCAAATCTAAGAGTGCTACCCTAAAAACATCGAGAGCATAGAGGCAACCAATGACTGCTCTTATCCTCAATTTAAGCCCCACTATCGAACTAACTGACGAGCAATTTTTCCAACTGTGTGTGAATAACCGAGATTTGCGACTTGAGCAGACGGCACAAGGAGAACTAATTATCATGCCACCAACGGGATGGAAAAGTGGAAATCGTAATAGCCGGTTAACGCAGCGCTTAGGCAATTGGGCAGATGCTGATGGCACAGGACTGGCTTTTGACTCTTCAACTGGTTATATTCTCCCTAATGGTGCAAAACGTTCTCCAGATGCCTCCTGGGTGAGCCGTGAGCGACTAGAAGCCCTGAATCCAGACCCCACCCGATTTCTACCAATGGCTCCTGATTTTGCTGTAGAATTGCGTTCTGCGAATGATGAATTGAAGACAGTACAGCAGAAAATGCAGGAATATATTAATAATGGTGTACATTTGGGATGGTTAATTGACCCCCAAAATCAACGGGTGGAAATTTATCGTATTGGGCAAAATGTTGAGGTGTTGCAATCTCCAACTAGCTTGTTAGGAGAAGATGTACTGCCGGGATTTGTATTAGAGTTAAACCAAATTTTGAATTAAGCAATCGTGACTTCCGCAGCAGAAAATCAAGACCAACAACATCCCCAAGAAGGGCGCGACACCGAAGTAGTCGATCGCCTTTTACGAGAAGAACCAAATAATTACAACCTAGCAGAACTTGCCAGATTGCGGATTCGCTATCGCGGTTTTCCTGGTGCTAGAACATTTCAACAAAACTTGGATGCCATTCTCCAACGCTGGGAGTTAACAGAAGAAGAGCTTTTCGAGCAGACTCGTCAGCTTCATGCCGCCGGTTTAGTTTACAGACGTGGCGACTCTCAAGGGCAAGATGATTGGAGTTAGTTAATGTTTGGATTAAAAATTTATAGCGGTTTTCCAGTCAATTAGGGCGCACAGCCGTACGTCCCTACTATACTCTATTGCTAAATTTTTAATTCCCTCTAGGCTCACTTTCAGAATTAGCAACTGACTGAGAAGTTGGCTTTGGGGAGGGCTTTTTGGGGGCTGGAGGAAACAGCACTAATTGCTGCTGTGTCGTCGCTTGCTCAACTTTCGTTTGCGGTTGATTTGCCAGCGGTTCAGGAGGCGTCTGAGAGACAGCCTGATTCAGCGCCGCCCGCACAGGTTCTACAGTTTGAGCCACCTGAACTTGCTGTTGCAATTGCTCAGTTGTCGATACCAGATTCCCTAATCCATTCACTAACTTTTTCATATTTTCTCGAAACGCTGGATCGCCAGTCAATTCATCTAAATCGGAGGTAATCTTTTGGGTATTTTCAAATGTTGCTCGTGCTGAATCGAGAGTTTGTTGTAGTAATGTAATGTTACTCGGATTATTAAAAGAAGTCGTGATGTCACGCAAGCTTGCAGAAGCTTGAGCGGCATTAGCGGAAAGAGTTTCTAAATTCTTTACCACCGTGCCAATATTCGCTTGCGCTACGTTAGAGTTGAGCTGACTAACAGTAGCACCTGCCTGGTTTGCTGTTGCCGTCAAGCTTCCTAAAAGTCCTCGCAATTGATCGCTGGTTTGCTTAACACTATCCAAAGTCCCGACGAGTGTGCCACGATTTGTTACAACTAAATCGTTCGCAGAATTAATAAGGTTATTAAGTTGACCTGCTGTTACGCCAAATTTATCGGCAGTATTGCCAATACGATTAGCGGCAACACCAAGTTGATTGGTACTTTGATTGGCGGCATTGGTAACAGAATTCGCTGCTGCCGAGAAGTTTCCCAACTGTTGCCTTGCTGAACGAGATAATAAAGTTAATTCACCCGTAAGTTGCGCTGCCCCCACTGCCGCAACGGAAGCATTTTTAGTGAGTGTATTAACGTTATTAAAAAAGGCTGGATCGCTGTAGACATTAGAAAGACGAATCGTATTACGGAGCAATTCATCAAAACTGACGCCGATGTTACCAGTGAGGCGATTTTTGTTACAAATAATCAGCTCAGGATTGCAATTGGAACCTATAGGATTGAGGGATTGGGCGCTGCTGGGTAAAGGTTTTAGAGGCGTAATATCAATAGCGGTTTCGCCAATTAAACCTGCTTGATTTGCCTCAAATAAGGAATTACGGGGAATTAATAAGTCAGATGGAGTAATTTCAACGGTGACATCAACTCCGTTTGTTGTGGCTTTAAGTTCCGAGATTCTGCCAACGGTGACACCGCGATAGCGTACGGAAGCGCCAGCTTTCATGCCAGCAACATTGGCAAAGTTCACAATGAATTTATAGCTACGGGTGCCGAAAGCAAGACCCCGTAGCCACACGACTAAGCCAACAAATACAGCAAGTCCAACGAGGATTAGTAACCCAACGGAGCCTTCTCGAATCGTTCGCGATCGCATTATTTCTCCTCCCTTAGCAATTAACTATTAATTTTTGCCCTTTATCCTTTACCAATAACTAATCATCAAGGAAAAATGACAGCTAATTGCCAATCACCCGCTAACATTTATCCTAACCAATCACCTGAATCGGTCCGGTGATACTGGCACTAAAGAATTGTCGCACTAGAGGATTATCTGTCGTGTCAATTTCGCTAACCTTGCCTTGCCACTGTACCTTGCCTTTGTAGAGAAACACAACCCGGTCAGCGGTGCGACGAATTGTACTTTGTTGGTGTGTCACCATTACATAGCTACCACAACCCCGATTTGAATACTGTAACTCGCGAACTAAATCTTCGATCACGGTTGAGGCGATCGGGTCAAGTCCTGCTGTTGGTTCATCGTATAGTAGAACTTCGGGGCTATCTTTTGGGTTGTCTGGGTTGGACATGATCGCACGGGCAAAACTCACACGTTTACGCATCCCTCCCGATAACTCAGAGGGAAAGCGATCGCTTATTCCCGATAGTCCCACCATCTCCAATTTTTGATGCACTAATTCCCGAATCTTAGAGCGCGATAGCTTCGAGTGCTGGTAAAGTATAAACCCCACATTCTCTTCCACCGTCAACGAGTCGAACAAAGCTGCCTGCTGAAATACCATCCCGATCCCAATTGGATCTTCGGCATCCTCGATTAAACCGATCCGCTTTTGTCCTTGGATATAAATTTCACCAGCATCAGCCAGGAGTAAACCCGCAATGATGCGTAAGATCGTCGATTTGCCCGTGCCAGAAGGTCCAATAATTGCCAGCGCTTCGCCTCGATCAATAGTCAGATCGACCTGATCCAGGATGATATTACCCCCAAATGCCTTGCTAACTCCTTTTAGTTCAATTAATGGTGTCATCTTGGGGCTTGCCGGTTGCAGGTTAGTCGGTTGAAGAACAAATTGAAGGTTTGAAGACATTCAATTTGTTCTTCAATCTTTAAGATTAACGAAGACCATTGGCTGTAGCTACTGAATTCGCTTGTGATGCCGCCTCTAAACCAAAAATCCGGCTGAAGACTTTTTCGACTTTAGAACCGGAATCAATCGATTCTAGGGGGTCTTTACGCAACCGATGGCGCAGACATAGAGTAATCACGCGGCGGATATCGTCTACTGTAACTTCGTTGCGTCCTTCTAAAGCCGCGATCGCTTTTGCCGCCCGATTCGTTACAATATCACCCCGCAGTCCATCCACATCAAGTTCTGAGCAAACTTGAGAAATTTTCACTCGCTGATCATAGTCCATTTCAACTTTCGGCAGTAACTCTTGAGCCATGACAATTTTTTCTTGCATAGCTTCTTGATCAGTTTGATACTTGTGCAAAAATTCTTGGGGATTTTGGTCAAAATCTGCCCGTTGTTCCACAATTTCCACACGCAGGGCGGGTTCTTTGACGGTTCTAATTTCGGCGTGCATCCCAAAGCGATCGAGTAATTGTGGTCGCAGTTCGCCTTCTTCGGGGTTGCCGGAACCGACTAAGACAAAGCGTGCTGGGTGGCGAATCGAAATCCCTTCTCGTTCAACGGTATTCCAACCGCTAGCGGCGGAGTCTAGCAGCACATCAACCAAGTGGTCATCCAGCAAGTTGACTTCATCGACATAAAGGATGCCACGATTCGCTTTTGCCAGAAGTCCCGGTTCAAAGGCTTTTACACCTTCGGATAAAGCTTTTTCAATATCAATCGTGCCGCAAACTCGGTCTTCGGTCGCGCCCAAGGGTAGGTCAACCATTGGTACTTTTTTCTTGACACTTACCCTTGTTTGTGCATTATCCGAGTTCATCTCATCGGGTTCATTGGGGTCGCTGTTGAAGGGGTCATCGGCAACCACATCAATTTCTGGCAACAGGTCAGCTAGGGCACGAATTGTGGTAGATTTGCCCGTACCGCGATCGCCCATAATCATTACGCCACCAATTTTTGGGTCAATCACATTCAGGAGCAGAGCCAGTTTCATCTCTTCCTGACCCACAATTGCAGTGAAAGGAAAAACCAGACGGCGGTTAGGGGCAAGGGCTGTCGGACTCACTATTTATTACCTGATATTAAACTTTGATACGCTTTTCATTTTGCCACACTGACTCCCATTGAGCTTGCCGTTTTCAAGTTGCAAAATTACCTAAGAGTAAATTTCCTATGAAATCTGCGTAGGCAGGTTTTGTTTGTGTAGCCCCAGCCTTGGCGGGGTAGCATTCGGCATGATAGCGCCGGAAGTGTTTGTGGGTGATGTTTGTCGGGTAGGCGCATCCCTGTGGGGTTGGGGATGAGGGTTGGTTGTGTGGGGGATGTCCATTTCTCTACCCATTTATGGATGTCTGTTATTGCTTGCTTAAGGCTTAGATCTAGTAGGTGCAACCGATCCATTTGACCAAACCAAGCAGCATAGTCCGCTAGCTTCAGAAATCAAACCGAGGTCAATTCCTAAAAATTTCATCAAGCAACCTGAT
>CADCTM010000040.1:0-16227 GCA_902805485.1 uncultured Coleofasciculus sp.
TCACGCACTCTGGGAAAAATTTCCGGTTGTTCAGCCGGATCATCAAGTTGCCAATCCTGAAATACTTCTCGAAGTACCCAATCGTTAGGAAGATTAACTCCACATCCGCACAGGGAAATCACAACATCAAAATCTTCAGCCTTAAAATCGCCCAAAGGTTTAGAGTGTTGATCAGTAATATCGATGCCGATTTCTTTCATAGTTGCGATCGCTTCCTCTCTAACCTGACTTGCTTCTAATCCAGAACTTACTACCTCAATCTTGCCTTTCCCTAGAGTCTTGGCAAAGCCTTCTGCCATTTGGGAACGAGCAGAATTCTTTTTGCAAACAAACATTACCCGTTTCATTAAATTTCCTCGGTTATTGAAAATCACGAAATCCATCAGAAAGTTGCCGATATACGATTACAGCTAACTGCGCCCCTAAAATTGGTGCAACCCAATAAACCCAATGGTGTTGCCAAATTCCGCCCACAAAAGCGGGTCCAAGCGATCGCACTGGGTTCATACTTGCCCCCGTAATTGGTCCCATAAATGCCGCTTCTAACCCCACTGTTAAGCCAATTGCCAAACCCGCAAAGCCAATCGGGGCGCGGCGATCAAGCCCTGAACCTAAAATCACAAACATTAAAATAAACGTTAAAACTGTTTCCAACACCAACGATTGCAACCAGTTATCATTCAGTGGTAATGTTGCACCCAATTTGGCAACAGGTCCCAAAGCAATTAGTAGTAATGTTGAAGCCGCGATCGCTCCCACTGACTGTGCCAAAATATAAGGCAGCACCCGACGCTTTGGGAAAAAGCCACTCGCCCAAAACGCCAACGTCACAGCAGGATTGAAGTGTGCGCCACTCAAATGTCCAATCCCGTAAATCAACGCCGCGACGACAGCGCCAAAAACGAAGCTGATGCCCACATGAGTGATTGCACCATCGCTTATCTTGTTCACCATCACAGCGCCAGTGCCTGCAAAAACTAAGATAAACGTGCCAATGCCTTCTGCATAAGCCTCACGTCCGCAATCAGCCATAGCATCTTCCCAAGCAGTTATGACTAATTTCCTGCGCCGTCCACATACCAGAGCCATCTCTTATTTCAAGAAAAGTTGATTGATTCTATTATTTCAAGAAAAATTGATTTGTCAACAAGTAGGGGCAACCTCCTCACCTTCGCTCCGGTTGTGGTTGCCGTCTTACTACTCTTTGCAAGCACGAGCAGGCAACATCACCGATTCGCGACGAAAATCAGCCAGATATTGCTCTAATACAACAAATTGCGGCAAATTCAAACTGTAGTAAATCCAGCGCCCTTCCTGACGCGATCGCACTAAACCCGCTTGCTTCAAAGTTTTTAGGTGGAAAGATAGCTTAGACTGACTAACCTCTAAGACTTCGCAAAGTTCGCATACACAAAGCTCCTGTTCTCGCAACAGTTCTAGCAACCGAATCCGTAATGGCTCAGATAGGGCATGAAAACCAGAAGCGATTAAGGGCTGAGTAAGAGAGGGAGATTTTGCTTGCATCAAGTTTTATTGAAATAGTTATTTAATTTTAGTCTCTGCGTAATCCTTTAAAGCGACTCTAGGCAGATATCACCCTCGGATGCCATTCACATAAGCAACAGTTAACGCTTCCTTTGGCGCTTCAAAAATCTGCTCAACACTGCCATACTCAATCAATCGCCCCACTCCATCCTGAACCCAAAAGAGGGCAGCATAATCAGCAATGCGTCGCGCTTGGGCTAAATTATGAGTGACAATTAGTTGTGTGTAACGTCCCCGTAAATTGGCAATCAAATCTTCGACAACACCGCTAGAAATTGGATCGAGGGCGCTACAAGGTTCATCTAATAAAAGCACTTCCGGTTTTAAGACCAAAGCCCTGGCAATGCACAAGCGCTGCTGTTGTCCGCCGGAAAGGGCAAGGGCGGGGGTAAGGAGTCGATCTTTTACTTCATTCCACAAACCAACATCTTGGAGAGTTGTTTCAACAATGCGATCAACTTCTTCGCGATTTTTGATACCGTGTTCTTGCAACGGCAATGCTAAATTCTTCCAGATTGACAAAGGGAAAGGATTAGGCTTTTGGAAAATCATACCGACGCGGCGACGTAAAGCGATCGCATCTAGCTTTGGATCGAGTACATCCAGCGCCTCCAGCCGAATCCTTCCCGACACACGACACCGAGGAATCAAGTCTGTCAGGCGGTTGAGGCAGCTCAAAAAGCTTGTCTTCCCACAACCAGAAGGTCCCACCAACGCCGTGATGCAACCCGCCTGAATGGGCAGCGTCACCTCTGCAAATACAGGTTTCTCCCCATAATGCAGACTGAGCTGTTCAGTTTGAATTAAAGGTTGAGAGATTCTAGAATTGAGAGAATCAGGCATTGCCCCTACCGATTCAGGTATACTCATAACCCTGTAATTCTCCGATGTAACCAATGTTCAGCGATCCAAGCTGCTATACCATTAATTAACAAAAGCATTACTAACAGCACCAAAGCTGAAGCATAAGCATTGTTATCGCCTCCCGATACATTCATTGAGAGGTCAAAAATATGGATAGAAAGGGCGCGTCCCGAATCAAATATCGACTCTGGCATCCGATCTACATAGCCACTAGTAAAGATTAACGCTGCTGTTTCTGCGATCGCACGACCCATTCCCAACACCAACCCCACCATCAACCCAGGCACCGCCGCAGGCAACAGCAATTCCCACAGCGTCGTTGTGCGCGAAAAGCCCAAAGCCGCCGCTTGCAGGCGATACTGGCGAGGCACAGCACGAAATCCCTCTTCTGTCGAACGAATCAAAATCGGCAACACCATACAAGCCAAAGTCAGTCCACCAGATAAAATCGAGAAGCCTAAACCTAAAGTCTTGCAGAAGAAAGCATTGCCAAATAGTCCAAAGACAATCGACGGCACACCTGCCAGCACATCCAAACTGCGACGCACCAAACTTGCAAACCAGCCCTCAGAGGTAAATTCAGATAGCAGTACGGCAGTCCCAATGCCGATGGGAACAGATACCGCCATGCAGACGCCTAAAATTAGCATCGTTGAAACCAGAATAGGACCAATACCGCCCCGGCGTCCCGCATTTTCCGGTTCAGTTGTCAGAAATGCCCAAGAAATTTGTCCCGCGCCGTGTCCAATAATATCGATCAATATCCATAAAAATACCGTTGTTACTAAGGCAGCAACGCCAAAGACGATAATTGTCGGAATAGATCCCCGACTTCTTTTTGAGATTTCTCCAGTCATTGGCGTTTAACTCCAGAAGTCGGAGATCTTATCTGCTCAGTTTCAGTCATAAATTTGCCCCTTACTAATGACCTCAGCCGCAACCACCAATGCGATAATTAATGCCATCAAAACCAAGCCGCTCACAAATAAAGCAGAACGATGATTTCCCGTTGCGTAAGCCATCTCCAGGGCGATATTGGCAGTTAATGTTCGCATCGGATCAAACAAACTTTTCGGCGTCTGTACGACATTGCCGCAAACCATCAAAATCGCCATTGTCTCCCCAATCGCGCGTCCTGTTTCCAAAATCACACCCGTAAAAAGTCCTGATTTAGCCGCAGGAAAGACAACTCCCCGCACCGTCCCCCATCGGGATAATCCCAGCGCCGCCGCACCCCGCAAGTATTCTGGGGGAACTTTGGCGAGACTGGCATCTGCCATAAGTGCGACTGTGGGCAGAATCATAATCGTCAGGATGGCAATACCAGCTAATAAACTGGTTCCCGGCGCTTGCAGGCGTCCAATTAAGGGGACTAGTACGACTAAACCCCAAAAGCCATAAACTACTGAGGGAATTCCTGCTAGCAACTCAATCAGCCGCCGATAAAGTCCAGCGATCATCGGGGAAGCATAATAGTGGCAGAATACGGCAGATAAAATCCCTAATGGCGTTGCTAATATTACCGAACCCGTCATTGCCAAGAGAGTACCCCAAAGCATTGGAGTCAGGTTGTAGAGTCCTTCTGCTGGATTCCAGGAAGCATCTGTAAAGAAGCGCCCAAGTCCAACTTGTTGTAGGACTGGTAACGTTTCTAGCCCTAAAAACAGAACAATTAAAACAATGATCGCACCTGCAACCACCGCACATCCCCGCAACATCCAGACGAGGATTTGATCACTTAGAGAGTGAGACAAAGTTTTGCTCTTTAACAATGCTTTGCACCTGTTGCGACTGCGAGAAATCAATAAATTCTTTCTCTAATCCTTGGGGTTGAGTTTTCATCACCAAGTTGAGGGGACGGGAAAGGGGGAAAGTGCCGTTTTTCACATTCGCTGAGGTGGCGGCGATGCCACCGACTGGCAACAGTTTGATCGGCACTTTGTTGGCTACCGCTTGCTCTGCTGTCCCAATTGATACATAACCGATCGCGTTAGGATTACCAGATAAGGTTTTAACTTCCTGTTCGTTGTCACCAATTACCACAGATGCTTTGATGTTGCTATTCTTGAGCTTGAAGTACTGGGTAAATAATTCTAGGGTCGAGCGTCCTTCGGCTTTGTTAATTACAGTAATTGGTGCGTCTTTGCCTCCTACCTGTTTCCAGTTGGCAATCTTGCCTGTGTAGATATCGACCACTTGGCGATCGCTCAAAGTCTGCACCGGATTATCTTTATGTAAGGTAATTCCCACACCATCACGGGCAATTGAGAAAGCTTTCAGGTCTTTTTCTTCGTCTTTCAAGGCGCGAGACACCATGCCAATATTGGCAAGTCCTTTACGTGCATCCGTAACCCCACGAGAGGAACCGCCACTCTGCACATCTACCCGCACAACAGGATGTCCCGCTTCAAAACGCTTGCCAATTTCCGCCGCTAAGGGTGCAACGGTACTCGAGCCAGTTAATACCAGCTTGCCTTGTGATTTATTATCTGACTGAGTTGATGTCGCTTGGGGCTTGCTACAAGATTGCAACCAAAAACAGGCAACCAAACTTAGGGAAAGCGGTACTAAAGTTTGTAAGTTTTTCATTTATTGCTAATGCCCTTTGGTAATGCACTAAAGTTTCATCGCTAGACAAGATTGCACGAATAGAATTTCCCCCCAAAGTTGGGGGGGGAATTAAGATATCAAGTCCCCCAATTCTGGGGGATAAAGGTGAGCAGTCCTTGATTCATACAAGAGGTCTAATCAAAGGAGAGCAGACAACAGCCCAGATCAATCGCCCTAACAGCATTTGTCGGTCGGACGGCAGACGCTAGACTATAAAGCACTGCTTTACCATCTCGCGTCGCCTCAACAAACCCCTCTTGCCGCAGAACTTTGAGATGGTGTGATAGCAATGTTTGCTCCACACCAATCACTGCATTCAACTCTCCTACGTGTTTTGGTCCTTCCATCAAAATTTCCAAAACTGCTAGACGAGTAATGTCTGCCAACACTTTCAGCTTGCTTACACAATATGACTGTGGTGACTCGCTTTTTTTGTTCATGGCTCACCGTCTAACTGGATTGAACGGCGCTTGGTATGAATATGATTTCATATTTTGAGTCAAAAAAAACATTTAACAGCAACCGCCACCAACGTAGTGCCAAGTGGAATCGGTAACTAACACGTCCCCTGCACTTGACCTTGCCAAATTCGCTGCCGTCTTATCACACACCGCCGCAGGTACACCACGCTGAAGAATATGTCCTGCGGAGTCATCAAAGATTTCTTCAATACCTTTGTAAATCGCCGTTTTTCCCGTAAAAATACAAGCGCCATCTTCAGGAATTGCGACTTTAAAAGCCACCGAATCCAAACTTTCTAACAGCAAATCTTCTTCTAACTGATAAGTTTGCCGATCCAAAAGTCGGTAAGGGCGACGGGCGCGAATTTCCACTTGCCCAAAGCCAGCATCAACAATTTGTTGCGTATACTGCTCGTAAGTCAAAGCGCCAGATAGACACATTGCCCTCAATCGTTCATCTTCTTGCAAATGCGCGGGAATGGGACGAGTGGCGATCGGATCACTCATCTGCAAGCGTCCACCTGGTTTTAAGACCCGGAAGGCTTCTTTAAGGGCTTTGGACAGGTCTTCGGGTTCAAATATGTTAAATAAGCAATTTTGAGCGACGACATCCACAGACGCATCTGGTACAGGTAGAGCAAACGCATCGCCTTCCCGAATTTCGACAAAACTGGGGTCGAACCAAGGATTTTCTTGGGCGGCAAGTTCCAGGTTACGAGTCGCGGCTTCACGCATCGCCTTAACTGGCTCTACGGCAATTACACCGCCAACACGCCGGGAATAATAGGCGAATTGCAATGCTTCCAAGCCACCACCCACACCCACATATAATACCGTAGGCTTGTTGATCAGTTCAGCCGGATGAACCGTTGTACCGCAGCCGTAGTTCATCTCCTGCATTGGGTTTGGAACACTAAGCCCTGGCAGTTGTAGGGGACTGCTTTGGACGCAACATAACCCAACTTGTGGGGTTTCGGCGACTTCTGTATAAAACTTGGCAGTTGTTTCGAGATAGCTCATCTAAATTTTGTGCTTGGCAAGGGTTTTAAGGTTACTAAAATCAGGAGTAAATGCTTACAACCTGAATCAGAAAATCCTCTCTTTAGTGATGCTACTAAACAATTTCTCTTGCAAGCTTAAATTGCACATTTTTTTTTCAGACGTTCTACCGGAACGTCTCCTTATAGTCATGATTTAACTTTGCGGCTGGAAACAGCATCAATCACGCGGCTTAACTTGGCATGGTCTAAATTAGATAGTTGCAAATTCGCTGACTGCAAGTACACATCAACTGATTTGGCTTCCGTTAGTGTCGCCGCCATCAAGTCTGCACCTAACATATTCGCACCCAACATATTCGCACCGCTGAGGTTGGCAGCCAAGAGACTTGCCGGGTAATACATATTGACACCCAGCAGATTGGCATAGCTGAGATTTGTCCCCAGCAAGTTGGCATAACTGAGGTCGGCACCGAGTAGGTTGGCACCAAATAAATTGGCACTCAACAGGTCAGCATAACTAAGGTCGGCGCCCAGCAGATTTGCGCCAAATAAGTCGGCACCCAACAGGTTGGCATAACTGAGGTTAGCACCCAACAAGTTGGCATCGCTGAGATTGACGTATCTCAAGTTGGCACTCAACAAGTTGGCATTCAACAAGTCAGCATCGCTCAGGTTACTACCTAATAAATCAGCACCGCTGAGATTAGCCTCACTTAAGTCGGCACTGACCAAATTAGTATTTAACAAATCGGCGCCAAACAGGTTAGTTCCTCTGAGGTTGGCACTACTGAGGTCTGCATTGCTCAAGTTAGCACCACTGAGGTCTGCACCACTTAAATTAATACCCAAGAGACTGGTCTCACTCAGGTCAACACCGGATAGCAGGACATCCCGAAAATCTCTTACTCCTGCTTCATAAAGCTTTAAAAGTTCTAATGCTTTCATACTTTCTCTTGAGATTTTGCTCCGCTTAAATTATTACTACCTAGCCAGTATTTTTACTTATAAAGTAAGCGACTCCTGTGCGATAGGTACTGTTTTAGACTGATAGCCGTCACAAGAGGTATCGCTTATTGGTCACACACGGGATGCCCTGAAGATTTTCCTTCCATTTCCCAGCAGCAGTTACCATTAGAAGTTAATCGCTCCCCTCTACTTTAGGATAGAGATTTTTCTAGCAAGTTGTTGTATAAGTAAATACCTCACTACTTCACAAAGCGATAAATGCTTCCTTTCGGAGGTTAACTGCATTTGTGCCAGAAAATGGCTAGCTCAGTTAAGTAGGAAATAGTCCAATAACTTGCGTCAGGATGTGGCTGAATTTTAGGGCGGATTCTTGACCATCTTTAACTAGAAAAAACCTCGGTAAAAAAGACTTTTATCCAATTAATTCTGTGTTTATGCGATTTTGATAACCCAGATGTGAATATTCATGAACGCTGGATTTCCTAAACTCAGGACGCAAAGCTTTGGCGTCTTCTGGTAGGGTAAATAGTTTTAAGGCTCCTGCTGATACGCTCAAACCTGTCATTTCTCGCCTTGGCGTGTAGACATCTTGGTCAAATTGGAACTTACCCTCCTTTAAGTGAAATAAGGCATTGACGGGCTGTAAGACCTGTACATTAAATAACTGTTTTAGATGTTCAGGTCGTAATACCCCTTGATTTTTTAGGTATAAACCTAGTGGTTCATTCAGTGGACGACACCAATGAACCATTTTGTCAAATACACGTTCGCTAACCCACTGACGTTGCTCAATCAGCTTTACTAGACCTTGATGATCTAAGCCGTTAGCTGCCGCCATCAGCCGACCCCATTCTATCCAGATGTAAAAAATCGGCGGCACTGCCTGAGATTTTGGCAAGTTAGTTAATGTTAGCAAGCCAGTCTTACGTCCTGTCTCAATAAATTGCAGGATTTCCGGGAAAGAAAAGTCTGCTAAGGAACTTGTAATGGACATAGTTGTAGAAGTAGACACTTTCTTGATGCACCAGGATTGTTTTTGGTTGAATGACCAGAGTCAGCCGATTGAATAATTGAGGTTTATGGCAGGATAAATGGCTTGTAACCCAGGTTTTGCACTGTTCAAGTGCGATGCAGTTTTAACCACAACACATAAAACTGGCTTTTGCTGGCTATCAAAATCCCCGATATTCTATCAATCGGTGCAAGCAAAGTTCATCTGTATAACTACGCTACAGAAGTGAGAGGCACACTTAGATTTTTTCTCGGTACAAGACTTCAGATTGCTCTCGCTTTTACGTATAATTGCTGAGTTTTCAGGTTTTTGTCGGTATTTTAGCTAGATTAACGAAAAGCTTGAAAATTTTAACAAATTTACTACGTAATTTTACGGAATGTTTGAGAAAGCACCGCCCTAGGGTTGGTTTTACATGAGGATAGTCAAAAAAGTAAAGTTATCACTTTTATTATGTTACGACTGATACCGTTACGGAGTATGCCCCCTCTAACCCCATGACAAGAGAAACTTTGTGTAAGTACCATATAGGGTCGGGTTGGGATTTCGGGTGGGTCGGTTTTCCTCCCCTCACCACAGCCGACATCAGACGGGCTAATTGGTCAAGATGGGATATAGATCGCGCTCCAATGACTAACCACTCTGAATCATTAGTGATGCCGTAGCGAGTGAGAAGCGATCGCACGAGATCAGATAAGAAGCGTATCAATTTTTACAATTGGGTTAGACAATAAGTGGAAATAGGTTCCGAACAAAACTGTTCAAAGCCAGAAGAGCGTTGTGTCTTAGTCTGCCAGCACACCTCATGTCTAGCTGCGGGTTCAGCCGCCGTACTTGCTGCCTTTGAAGCTGCACAGACTGAATTTACCGTAAAGGGCTGTGGTTGCCAGGGACAGTGTAGTTCTGGCCCCACCGTGCGGATTATTCCAGAAGAGACTTGGTATTGCCGAGTGCAACCCAATGATGTGCCGCTAATCGTAGAACAACATCTAATCGGTGGCAAACCTGTTGAAGACAAGCTTCATCCCCGCATTCATCAGCGCTTTAACTTTTAATCGTGAGTCTTATCAGCATTCTTGTGGCAGTTGGCGTTTACCAACCAACACCAATCGCAACCTTAGACTGATGTAAAGTCAAGCCCCTTCATGGTAATTTGCTCGCCAGGAGTTTGGGAGAGAATAAGTGGACAGACTACTAATGCGTCTGGGTATTGGATTGTTGTTTGCAGTCTTTGGGTTGTTTAGTTACTGTACCAATGTTGTTACAAATCCGATAACTGGGGAAAAGCAACGGGTACAGCTTTCGCCCCAACAGGAAGTGGTTATCGGGCAACAGTCACAGCAAAAGATGGCTGCTCAATACGGGGGTCTTTACAAAGACTCAACTGTTCAAAAGTATGTTAATCAGGTAGGAGGGCGAATTGTCGAGCGGTCGGAGGCGGCTCAAGCTCCCACTCCTAATTCACGCTATCCTTATCAATTCTACGTACTCAGTGACCCTCAAACGATTAACGCTTTTGCCCTGCCTGGTGGACCTATTTTTATCACAGTCGCGCTGCTCAAACGCCTAAAATCAGAAGCACAGTTGGCGGGAGTATTGGGACATGAAATTGGGCACGTTGTAGCGCGACACGGTGCGGAACATCTTGCCAAACAGCAACTTGGGGCATCATTAGTGAACGCAGTTGGAATTGCCGCTAGTGATAATCCGAATGATGCACAGCGTGCAGCAGTTCTGGCGCAGGCAGTCAATCAACTTGTAAGCTTGCGGTACGGACGGGAAGATGAATTGGAATCGGATCAGCTTGGTTTTCGGTTTATCAGGGATGCGGGTTATAAACCGACGGGAATTCTTGAACTGATGCAGATCCTCGGTTCTACAAGAAAGAGTGGTGGGGCACAGCCAGAGTTTTTTAGTACCCACCCCAACCCAGAAAACCGACTGGAACGACTCAAAAATTTGATTACTCAAGCTTACCCCAATGGTGTTCCTGCCAATTTAGATGAAGGGCGCGACAGATTTGCCAAGGCTGTTCTGAGTCGTTTGTCTGGTCAAAGTTAAGACTTAAGTGAGGGCGTTAATTAGTTGTTTCAGGACGCCCTCTTACTTTTTAACGATGAACTGTTTCTTGCGATTTGTTGAAATTTGGGGTTTCATATTCAGCTACAGTTGAAGCAACTCCTAACTGGGGTTCTGCTTTCTGAAGATGTTGTTCTAAAATTGCTAAGTTACGAATATTTGATTTGTAGTAAGCATCGAATAGATCGCCCACGAGAGGGACCGTACCCGCAACGGCTTCTAGACCGATGTTAAAAATCATTTTCTTGAGGTCTTCTCCGGGTAAGCCAAATTGAGTAGCCAGATAAATAATATAAGCGGAGAAGCCTGTACTAACGATGTCTCCTGCCCCTGGAATCAAGCCCATAATCGGGTCTAAGCCGATGCGAAATTTGGTTCCAGGAATACCAATAGCGGTATCCATCAAGCGGCTAAGTTTACGAATGCGGTTGAGGGTAGCGAGACGTTCAGCAGTATTCATCAGATTAGTAGAGTGTAGTAAAGTAGCTGAGTATTTTGGGCTATCTATTGGTGATTTTGAATAAATAGTTACATATTGGATTGGGTCTAGTCTTGTACCTTGAGAATGAATAATCGCCCAGAAAGAAAGTCCCTAATTTATTCCTAAAGTTTGTGCTTACAGATTTTTTTATAAATTATATGAATGAAATCGATAAATCCAAGCGGAAATAATCGTACGGCTTAGGCGACAATCAAATCACCGCTTGGATGATTTTTATGATGGAAATCACGAAACACCGGATGAAACTTTCTCAGCTTCGTTCCTTGGTGGCGGTGGCGGAACACGGCAATTTTAGTGAAGCAGCGGTGCATTTGGAGCTTTCTCAGTCTGCTGTTAGTCATGCTATAGCTTCTCTTGAGGAAGAATTGGGTGTAGGTATTTTGCCTCGCCTTGCGGCTGAACCTATTCCTTTGGAGGTGCAATTATGCAGTTTGCCGACTACTTTTAAGAGGACAATTGGGGCAGCAATTCTTGCTAAGGCGCTACAGACGCCTGCTGTTTTTGCCTTTCGCGATACGATTAAAGAGGTTGGGTAATAACCGTTGATAGTAGTTATGCTTTAAAAAAAAGCCTGAAATACGACCGATTTCTCCAGGATTAGTTATCCGTTTCTACCTGAAGGATGAGTGGAATTCCATCCCAAGAGCGATCGCATTTACCGGGAGCAGTCGCTATTGTTTAGAAGTAACGAGACGCACCGGATGGAAGCTTTACCGCTGATATTCATTGCCGTATCCCATAAAAAAGCGATCAATTTATTAACAGACGGTGTTTATACCTAATTGACATAAACGGTGTGAAGTTTGTCTCGCTTCCTTCACTTTACTAATACTAATGCCGGGACTATATCCACAACCAACGGTAATTACTAATAGACGTTTTCATGTCGCTATAAAAAGCAAATAACACACCCCTATCGTTTTGGCTCAACTTGCTTGACCCAAGGCGATAAGCTTGTATCTACTAAAAATTAAAGAGTTTGTGTTATTGTCCTGCTGGGGTTGTTTATCGAAAAAGCAGTAAGGGCAAATTTGTTGATATCGATTTGTTAATATCTAAGATTTCCCTTAGTTTAAGCGATCGCCTCCAAAAACTCCGTTAATTTAAAACGCAAAGATCTACTCCTAGCTAGAAGCGCTATTATCCAATTTCTCAGAAAAATAGGATAGGTTCTAATGGGGAAACTACGATTGAATGCAGCAATCCTATCAATTTACCTGGTTTGATTGGTTTTGTCTCTGGTATCCTCCAGGTTGGCTGATTTTGTTCAATCGGCACTGGCAACATTATCAGCCAAATCCTGATGGTTGGAATTGGTTGGAGTATGGATTATTTTTAATTCCTGGGGGATTTTATCTGGCGTTACTGATGCGCTGGTTACGTCTGGGTTGTCGTTTACCTCGTAAAGAATTTGCTCAATTTAATCCCGACTATCAACAAGCTTTCCGCGATGAAATTCTTGCACCAATTATTAGTAATTACTTTCGGGCTGAATTAAAACACCAAGAAAATTTGCCAGAAACTGAGCCTTTAATTGTGGCAATGAATCATGCGGGAATGTGTTTTCCTTGGGACTTTTTGGGGTTAGCTTATCTCTTGGAAAAGACACGAGGATGGGTGGTGAAACCACTGGCGGGAGTTTCATTATTTGAGCATCCTTGGGTGATTTGGTGGCTACCCTCTGGATGGTCTCAAGTTTTGGGTGGTATTCCGGCACACGCTAAGGAATTTGAAATGGCAGTTGCTCAAAAAACAACTGTACTTTATGCTCCAGAAGGGTTGCGTGGTCCGGGGAAAGGTTGGTTAAATCGCTATAAGCTTGAAACCTTTCATCCGAGCTTTATTGAAATAAGCGATCGCTATCAGATTCCAATTCTACCAGTAGTTTGTCTTGGTAATGAGTCGTTGCATCCTTGGACAGTTAATCTTAAGAAACTGGCAAAGCGTTTTTCCCTCCCTTTCTTGCCGATTTCTCCATTGATGCCGATGTTTATTCTTTTTCCATCAATGGGTGTTTGGGCAATGAGAAGTCGCCTACGTTATGTTGTTGAACCAGTATATCAAGATGGACTAGAAACCACGCCAGAGCAGCAGCAAAAGATGGGTTTACACCAAGTGCGTTCTCTTGCTTACCGTAACGCACAAAGACTCCGAGAAAAACTTCAATTTACGCTGAATAAACTGCTAACTGAGTGCCGGAACTTGGGGTAAGTCAGAGTCTTGATCTAGACTGCTTAAATTACGATAATTGACTTCGCCAGTACTCAGGAAGCGAAATGTTTCTTGATAGAGACTTTGCCAAAAACGATTAGTCATTCCCTGGCTAATTGTCGTTGGGTCTACCATGGGATGAGGTACTAGATCGCGGGTAGGATAGAGATAGCAACGATGTCCTTTATTCTCGCCACCAATTGCCTCAAAAAAGGCTTTATTTGTTCCTACACTCGCGGCATCTTCATTTTCAGTTAGAGGCATGAATATTGGAATATTTTGTAAGGTGTTGATGTTTTCTGACTGACGGACGAAAGTACCGAAACGCGCTGCTGCTGTAAATGCGCCAACGGGAAAACGTAAAGTGGGGTCCCAACCTGTTTCGCTAATATCAAGAGGCCCGGCTAATTCAATATACTGCTCTCGTTGTTTATCGTATATTTTGAGGAGGGGAGCATAAGCAACAACTCGTTCAATGCGGTTGGGTTGATCAGCGGCTAAGGCTAAGGCTGTAGAACCACCAACTGATAAGCCAATGATGTAAATTGGTCCTGGCATCGCTTCTAATTCTGCTAAACGCGATCGCGCATCAGTTAAATAATCCATGTGGTTTGAGTTAAAATAGTCCTCAAACTCCGGGTCATTGTCACGTTCAGCCGCTGCCACAATATCTAATAAATGAGGTTCAATCATCAGCAGGCGACTCACTAAACCAATTTGTTGGAGATAGCCAGGACGTTGAAATTTGCCCGGATCGGTTGGTAGATTAGCAATGTAGTTCTGTAAAACGGGGTCTTGTTTTACTTTTGCTTTTAAGGGGTTCAAAATTTCGGGTTTAAGATCAACTTGTGGCCAAAATTCTTGAGCTGGGAGGAAGGCATGACCTGCTAAAGTGGCTTGGTAGACATTAAAGCCATTGCGGAATAAGTAGTCGGCTAAACGCCACATTTGATCGGGTTTACCACTAAAACCGTGGAAGAGCAGTACTGTCCCACGAATCGATTCTCCGGCATTATGAAACAGGTAATATGGGTAGGCACCAGCTCGATGTTTGGGATTAATATCAATATTATGGATATAGGCGTCAATCTTCTGCCGAGTCTGGTTAAGTTGGTCGCTAGTAGGGGTGACAGGAGTGTTTGGGATGATGTTCATAATGCGTTTAGTCCCGGTTGGCAACCAGGTTTGCTTTAAGTTTTAATTGAGAACTTATCCAAAAGTAGGTATGAAATTTAAAACCCTAGACAAACACAAAGGCAAAGGCAATCAATCTCAATATCTTTTAGATCAGTTGTGCATATTCTTGTTATTCAAGCAGTGGCTTTTAGATCCGGAAAGTTTATATAATTTGATTTATGTTTGATTTAAGATTTTTATCAGTTAACAAAGTTTGTATATAAGATAGATAATTTGAGACTTTAATCAGTAATTGGGTAAGATAATAGCGGACTAAAACTTGAACATTTGTGGGTGAACAAAATATGGCATCATCGAAATCAAAAGATAATTCGTCTGGCAATCGCATTGTCTACAGCGAGTTTGGTCCTGGTAGTAAGCCAGCGGCTGTTGAACGCGCCGTTCAGGAGCTTCCGCCTAATCAGCAAAATTTGAAAGTACAGGCTTCCCGTAAAGGACGTAAGGGAAAAACCGTGACAGTAATTAGTGGATTTCAAACTCAACAAGAAACATTAACTAAGTTACTTAAACAACTTAAAAATCAATGTGGCACAGGCGGCACAGTTAAGGATGATACGCTTGAAATTCAAGGAGATCATACTCAGAAGCTTGTTGAAGTTTTGATTCAGTTAGGCTATAAAGCAAAAATTAGTGGTGGTTAATCGTAAAAACGTGTTACCGGAATGTCTTTTTGACTGTCAATAGTCAATAAAAAACGCCTTCATAGGTGGCGTTATAAAAGCGCTTTTATAACGCCACCTATGAAGGCGTCGCGGCAAATTAATATCTTTGTCCGGTAAAGATGTCCTTAAAAATATCCGCAAGTCCTTCTTCCTTAAAATCCTTAAACTCGCCAGCATCAAACCAGATGCCATAGCAAACGGGACATTTCTCATACCAAATGTGAGTCTGTTTAATGTCAACCATTTTGGTCATTTTAGTTTTACATTTAGGGCAGTTAATATCGCCTATTGTATCGAACTTGTTGCCAGTTTCGGAGTCGCCAATGTCTATGCTTTCGGAACCTTTAATTTTCTTAAGGGTTTCAGCTTCTAAGGAATCAAACCAAATTCCTTTACAGTTCGTACAGCGGTCTACTTCAACATCTGCATAGACAACCGCTTCTAGGCTTCCTTGACATTTAGGGCATTGCATTTGGCTCATGTTGCTCAACTATCTAAAATTATTTAAAGATTGTGCTAGTTTAGCAGTTCTCACGAGGAGAAATCTAAATCAATCAATTCAACCCAGCAATCCGTTGAGAAAACCACAGAGCAGCACTAATATTAGTTCCCTCATTGAGACGTTCTAAGGTTTGCTCAAGCAATGAAATTTCTAAATTCTCTAGTGCTATTGACTGGCTAATCTGCTCATATTTTCCATTTTCCTGTAGCCGAAAAGCCAGGACTTGTTTGCCTTGAACATTAATCACCCAATATTCAGGAATTAAGAGCGCTGCATAAAGCTGTTTCTTTTCATCTAAGTCTGTCGCTAAGGTTGTATCAGAGACTTCTCCAACTAAATCAGGTACTCGCCACTGAGTCACGTCAATACGTCTGGGTTCTCCGGGTTGCCACTGGGGAACTCCTTCACCAATGTACAACACCAAATCGGGTGCAGCAGCTTGTGTCTTCGGCTTCTCAATTAAACAACGTCCAAAAGAAGCTGCCGTTTGTTCTGGTTTTTGACTAAACCAAAGGACAAATAACATGGTAAAGAGGTCACTGACACTGGCGTGATTAATTCCTTCTAAACCCATATCAATTAAAAGTTGACCCTGATTAAAATACAGCCTAATTT
>CADCTM010000040.1:16237-18388 GCA_902805485.1 uncultured Coleofasciculus sp.
TTCTGGAGTTGGATCATCACGCCATCTCAAGTAATCTTCCCAGGTAGCAGGTTTCCATTGGGGAAAATCGTCAGCAATTACTGTTTGAATACCTGTAGAAGTTGAGGTAGTCATGGGAATGAGGGGAGCAGTTTATAAAGTGATTATATCGACAGCTTCGGGGAAGAATTAGTAAGTAAGAATTTAAGAAATACCGACTGTTTTCGGGGTATCCAGATGGACGCCCCTGGCGTATAAGATGAGCTTAAACTACCCCATGCTGCTTAAACCAAGCTTGTAGGCGCTTCCAACCGTCCTCTGCTTGCTCTTTCCGGTAAGATGGGCGGTAATCAGCAAAAAAAGCATGAGGAGCATCGGGGTAAAGAATAATTTCTGAACCACTACTCCCACTTTTAAGCGATTGACGCATCTGCTCGACTGTATCGTTAGGAATTCCGCTGTCCTTACCGCCATAAAGTCCCAAAACTGGTACTTTTAAATCAGCAGCAATATCAATCGGATTCTTGGGAGTTAAAGGCTTTGATTCACTTACTAAGCGCCCGTACCAGGCAACTCCCGCTTTAACTTTGGGGTTATAAGCACTATATAGCCAAGTAATTCGCCCACCCCAACAGAATCCTGTAATTCCTAGTTTGTCAATGTTTCCTTTAGCTGCTTTTCCTGCCCAAGCAACAGTTGCATCTAAATCGGACATTGCTTGAGCATCGGGAACTTTTGAGACAACCTTAGAGATGATTTGTTGAATATCGCTTATCTTAGAAACATCGCCTTGACGAGCAAACATTTCAGGAGCGATCGCTAAATAACCTAATTTAGCAAAACGGCGACAAATATCCTGAATATGTTCATGCACGCCAAAGATTTCCTGTACCACCAGCACCACGGGAAAATCGCTCCCAGAAGCAGGCATCGCCCTGTATGCTGGAATTTCCCCGTCTTGCACAGGAATCTTCACTTCACCTGCTACCAAACATTGCGTATCTGTAGTGATGACTTGGGCAAAAATCGGTTGGACGGCTAGCGCAAACCCAGCAGCTAATGTAGAAGTAATGATAAAGTTTCTGCGTGTAATTTCACCCATTAGTTATTTTCTCCTAGCCATTTATTAGAAATTCTAGCCTTTATCTGATAGATTCGGAAATTTTTAGCTAGAGACAGGGCATACTAAACTTAGCCAATACATACAAAGTCCTAATTCTTGGTACAAACGATGGGTGTTGATTTGACTGTTGCAATTCCCACATACAACGGAGAAAAACGTCTCCCAGAAGTTTTAGAGCAATTACGAGTTTCTTGGGAAAGCACAACTCCTACCGAAAACTTTAGCTGGGAAATTATTGTGGTTGACAACAATAGTACCGATGACACAGCTAAGGTTGTTCAAGCCTATCAAGCAAATTGGTCGGAGCGATATCCTCTAAGATATTACTTCGAGCCTCAACAAGGAGCAGCATTTGCAAGACGCCGTGCTTTTGAGGAAGCGAATGGTGCGCTAGTTGGTTTTTTAGATGATGATAATATTCCTGCTGCAAATTGGGTGAAATCTGCCTACGCTTTTGCGGTGGCTCACCCAAAAGCTGGTGCTTATGGCAGTCAAATTCACGGGGTTTTTGAAGTCACGCCTCCAGAAAATTTCCAGCGAATTGCGCCTTTTTTAGCGATTACTGAAAAAGGTTCAAAACCACTGCGTTATGAACCTAAAAATAAGGTATTACCGCCGTCTGCTGGATTGGTTGTGCGTAAACAAGCTTGGTTAGATAGTGTTCCTTCAACACTCGTTTTGACGGGACGTACTCCTACTAGTATGGTGACTAGTGAAGATTTAGAAATGCTTTCTCATATCCAAGCAAAGGGCTGGGAAATTTGGTACAATCCGGCAATGCAAATTGACCACAAAATTCCTCATTGGCGTCTTAATCGCGAGTATTTAATTCCATTTTTTAGAGGGATTGGGTTAAGTCGTCATGTGACGCGGATGTTGAGTGTCAAGCCCTGGCAGCGTCCTGTTGCCACCCTTGCCTACGTGGCGAACGATTTACGAAAAATTGCTTTTCACTTGCTTAAACATAGATTAAGTGTTAAATCAGATTTAATTGCGGGTTGTGAAATGGCGTTATTTGTTAGTAGCTTAATTAGTCCTTTTTACCTTTG
>CADCTM010000041.1 GCA_902805485.1 uncultured Coleofasciculus sp.
GGGCGCCCCTTAGACTTTATGTCCTTAAGGTTTCAGCCAACCGTAGAGCTGAAAGTTTGGGCAGACTCTGACGGCACAGTTCACCTAACCTCTACAGGCTGTGAAATTCGAGGATTAGACTACATTAACCAACGCTTTGCCCTGAAGTTAAACGGAAAACTTTATCCTTGTCAAAATCAGGGAATTACCCAGCTTAAAGGCAGGGCAGATTTAGAAGTTAACGTTGACATACCCTTCCCCTTTTCCCTGACGCCCAAGCCAATCATAGAAACAACGGGCAATGGTTTGCTCAAAAGCGTCTTGGTCAGGATTAAGCAAAAATTGATGCACCAACTGCTGTTAGATTATCGTCAATGGGCAAGCGACGACACCCAGAAGCACATTTTACAACACTCGCCTCAGCAGCTATCACCCGTTGATCATCCAATAATCTAACCCGTGCGTGCCAGGGCATCTACCCCGTCCACGCCCAAATCCTTAATTAGTAATCACCTGACAAACTGGCTTCTACCTGACAAGGACTAAAAGACATTCGATGCAAGCGTGAAGGGCCATGTTCTTGTAAGGCTAATCGATGACGCTCGGTACCATAACCCTTATTGCTGTGCAAGTCATAGTTGGAATATTTTACAGCAAAACGCATTAATAACTGATCGCGCCAGACTTTAGCCAAAACACTCGCGGCAGCAATTTCAAGCGATCGCTGATCTCCCTTAACCATTGTCCGTTGTGGTATCACTAAATCAGGAAGCCGTTGTCTCCCATCCACCAGGCACAACTCCGGCTGAACCTTTAGCTTTACAACAGCCCGTTTCATCGCCAAAAGTGACGCTTGCAAAATATTAATTTGATCGATTTCAGCGCTGGTGGCATAACCAATCCTCCAATCCAGCGCTAATTGTTGTATATCTTGAGCCAGTCTTAAGCGCTGCCGATGAGACAACTGTTTGCTGTCTTTAACACCTGCGATCGCAAGTTGCGGCAGAGTAGCTGTTGGTAAAATTACCGCTGCCGCCACCACCGGACCAAATAAAGCACCCCGCCCCACTTCATCTACACCAGCAACCAACCGTTGAGTACCAGACAAATCTGGTAGCTCACAAACGTTAGATTGCCACCGTAATACGGGCACGACGCCGCCTGAGGTGTTTTCTTTTTCCTCGACCGGCATACTCTTTGCTCCACTTCAAAAATGAGCGAATGGTTTAATTGAGCTTAAGAAAGAGGTGAAGCACTTGTGATATTACACAGCAAGAAGCTGGGTCGTCAGCACAAGTGTTTCGCCCTACTACTCAGCAGAATCCTCACTATCCAATGCCGAAGACCGACGACGACGGCGGCGGACGATACCACTATTACTGTCGGAGGTACTATTTTCTAACGGGTTTGTGGGTGTTTCTGAATCAGATGCAACTTCTGAAGATGTTGCCAATACTGTTTGTGCTGTTTCTGGTTCATGGGCATCAAAAGACTCGCCCAACCATGTTATCGGTTCCCGTTCCGATTCAGCTTGCTCTGAGTCCAGATCGGGGTTTGAAGTCTCAGGAGCATCTACAACCTGATGGGAGGTTTCCGAGGAGTGTGATTCTCCAGGCAGCACTACAGACAAAATTACTGACTTAGGATTTTTGACTTCTCGCTCTAACCGTACCAGTGGCGAAATCCCCATCAAGGCATAAACATCTTGTTCCTCTGGAGTCATCTCAATGGCAATGACTTCAGGCGGTTCTGTTTCTCTAGGTGCCTTAATTAGCTGGGGTTTTCCAACTCGTTCCACTGGCTCTAATCCTAGAGGACGGGGTGCTACTCCTAGCTCTTCTGGGGTGCTAATACTGCGTATAGCTTTGGGAGTTGTTGGGATGCTATCAAGACTCACAATAGTCTCGCGATCGCTATCCACTTCTACTACAGGTTCCGACTTTAGTTGAAGTACAGGTGTTGGGCGTCCAATCCCCACCTTGGGAATTATCGTCGTTTCTTCCCTTGCTCCGGGTTCATTTAGACGAGTGCTGCGGCGGCGGCGGCGGTTGTTATTGAGTCCACCCCGCTCCTGATAGCTGGGATGATTTACGTAGTCAATGTCTTCTGCGTCGTCGAAGGGAGCAACATCTAAGGGTTCAGGAAGATCTAGCGTCCGGACTTCTCTAATAGCCACGGGTATCGTCGGCTCCATTATCTCCTTGACATGGCGATCCGACTCACCAGGAAGCCGCACGAGATGCCCTAAACCACCACAACTTGGGCAGATTTGACCAAATAACTCGTAGATATTTTGACCCTGGCGCTTGCGAGTCAATTCTACTAAGCCGAGTTCAGACAACTGGGCGATTTGGGGTCTAGCTTTGTCGCCTTTTAAGGCTTTGTTAAAGTGTTCCAGGACTTGTAATTGGTCGCGCCTAGCGTCCATGTCGATAAAGTCAACAATAATTACACCTGCAAGGTTTCGCAGGCGCAGTTGACGGGCGATTTCGCTTGCCGCTTCGCAGTTTGTCCAAAGTACCGTTTCCCGTGCGGTTGCCGATCGCGTAAAGGAACCAGAGTTGACATCAATGACTGTTAAAGCTTCGGTTGGCTCAATAATAATGTAACCACCGGAAGGTAAGTCTACTCGCGGTTTGAGCGCTTCTCTAATCGCCGCATTCACCCGGAAGTAATCGAGAATGTTAATGCGATCGCGGTGATGGTCAATTAACACACCCTCTGGCGAACGTCCTCCACTCCAACTCACCAAGTGCTGCTTAACGCGCTTTACCCCCGTGTGGGAATCAACCACAATTCGGTTCACATCTGCCGTGTACATATCCCGAAGGACGCGCTGGATAAAATCATCATCCCGGTTCAGTAGGGCGGGCGCTCTGGTAGAATTAGCCTCCTGCTGAATTGCTTCCCATTGCTTTTGCAGGACTTCCAAATCTTCAATGATCGCTTCTTCTGCTCTACCTTCTGCTTCTGTTCGCACCAGCAAGCCCATACCAGCGGGTTTAAGCAGTACAGCCAGCGCTCTCAGGCGGTTCCGCTCGCTGTCGCTCTTAATCCGCCGCGACAAATTCACGCCTCGTCCGTAAGGCATTAACACTAAATAACGACCGGGTAAGCTGATATTGCCAGTAAGCCTGGGTCCTTTATTGCCCGTTGGCTCTTTCATCACCTGGACTAAAACTTTTTGTTGGGGCGACAGCAGCTCTGTAATTGCCCCAGCACTGCGTTTTAGCCGCAGTGGACCCAAATCAGTGACGTGAATAAAACCATTGCGCTCGGCATCACCAATATTAACAAAAGCTGCATCTATCCCCGGTAAGACATTTTCGACAATGCCCAGATAAATATCGCTAACCTGATGGCTACCCGTGGCAACAACGAGTTCTTGAATCTGATCTTCCCAAAAAACGGCGGCAAGCCGATGTTGCTCCGCAATAATAATTTGCTTTGGCATTCAATTTCCTCAAAAATTTGCAGCATACTTAGGCATCGAGTCGGAATGTCTCTCTCGATGAGGCTACCCAAGATAACTGTGTATACAAAAAAACTAGCTTCACTTAAGACTAAAGAAAACCATGTGGTGGAGAACCTTTTTTGACCCCAGGAATGACTGAATGCAACTGCCACTTCCTGGATTGTCAACTATCCCCAATGTAATTGGTAGCCAATGCTACTCTCTTCCACAAAGGGTAAACATTGGATTTAGTAACGAGTGAGTAGAAAGTCTCGAAGGGCGGAACAGTTGCGTGTAGCATCAATTGCTTGTTTACATGGGTGAACCCCATGGAACATTCATCTGCAACTGTTCCCATAATGCTGTATTATACCGCGCCGTTCTTCAGATGCTACTCAATTTTTAGTTGGTAGTTGCGATCGCCTCGCTCTAAGGCGACTTGGCTAGCCCTTCACCCCACTACTTTACTGCATTTCAAGCACTCTTACTCTTAGATCGAACGGGTTGAGCTTGTCGGAGTGACTGAATTGTTCCGAGCAGATGCTGTACTACCTTATCAAGTTCAGCGGCTGTATTACACCGACCCAGCCCAAATCGAATTGAAGCATATGCCAATGCCTCAGAATGCCCTAGTGCCATTAAGACATGAGAAGGAGCGGTTTTAACCGACGAGCAAGCGGCACCAGAAGAAACGGCGACAACAGGCTGTAATCCTAGTAACAGCGCCGACCCATCTACGCCTTCTACACTAATGTTGAGGTTTCCTGGCAGTCGTTGAGTGGGATGACCATTGAGATAAACCCCTTCTAGTTGGCTCAAGGGCTGCCACAGGCGCTGCCGTAACTGGGTTAGGTGGGTGGATTCACGCTTCTGTTCTTCTAGCCCTAGCGCCACCGCAGATGCAAATCCGACAATCTGAGGTGTATACAGTGTACCAGAACGCATTCCTCGCTCATGCCCCCCGCCGTGGAGCTGGGCTGATAGCTTTACTCTGGGATTGCGGCGGCGGACGTATAATGCTCCTATCCCTTTGGGACCATAGATTTTATGAGCGGTTAGGGACATCAAGTCAATTTTCATCTGCTCGACATCTAAGGGAATTTTGGCGATCGCTTGTGCAGCATCGGTGTGGAATAATACCTGATGTTGGCGACAAATTGCGCCAATTTCGGCTAAGGGCTGTAATACACCAATTTCATTATTCGCCGCCATCACCGAAACTAAAATCGTATCAGCTCGGATTGCCTGCTCCAACTCGGCTAAATCAATTAACCCATCACGCAGCACCGGCAGATAAGTTACTTCAAATCCCAGCGTTTGTAGATACTCACAAGGGTCGAGAACGGCATTATGTTCGGTTTGTACCGTAATAATGTGACGCCCTTTGCTGAAATAAGCCTCGGCGACACCCTTAATTGCTAAATTATTTGCCTCCGTCGCACCACTTGTAAAAACAATTTCTTCCGGCGTCGCGTGGATAGCATCAGCTAATATTGCCCTGGCGCGACTTACCGCTGCCTCCGCTTCCCAACCGTAGACATGGCTGAGACTAGATGGATTACCGAAATGTTCTGTAAAGTAGGGCAACATTGCCGCCAGCACCCGTTCATCTAAGGGAGTTGTGGCATGATTGTCTAGATAAATCGGGCGATAAGACATTGGTTTATTAACGGATGAGTTTACCGAGTTTTTTTTAAGATACTCAATACTTTATACAGTTCATTTTCGCGCCTCAAAAGGCTAAATTTTTCAGACAATGCATATTGGGCTATACATAGTTGAATCAGTTTGATAAAAAAGAAGTGAGCAGCATTCCTCAGTAAAGCAAAAACTGGTCGCTCAGGCTGGGGATTCTTTAGCATATAAGCTAGAGCTTAAGGAATAGCAATTCGTAGGGAGATACCGACTTTCTTCGACTTAATTAACGGGACTTAAACAAAAATAAAGAACCAATCA
>CADCTM010000042.1 GCA_902805485.1 uncultured Coleofasciculus sp.
TCGAAGCACCAGGAACTTCCCAAAGATCTTTAACTTTAATAGATTTAAAGATTATTCAGGCTGAAAGCGGGCACAATTATCAAAATAAGTTTTATGTAAAGGAAAAGCATAAGCGCCAACTTTACTTGTAGCAACGCCTAAACCAACTAAAGCTTCAACTAGTTTCGCTTCCTTGTCTTAATTTGACAGAGAAAGAACTTCCGAGAGACTAAACGCTAACACTACACCATTAAAAGAACCCAACGAATCCCATTAACCAAGTAAAATCCTCCCATAATAATTAGCAGCGCACTGCCAATCCGCATCACCCACTCCGAATGTTGCAAAATAACGCGGGTTTGTTTGGCTAACCCGGCAAACAAGCTGGCAAGGAAAATAATTGCACTGGTACCAAGTGCATAACTCACCATCGTCAGGGTACTTTGAAGTTGAGAACCCGTTGCTGCTGCCGCTGTTAAAACCGCAAACAGAACAGGACTGGTGCAAGGAGAACTGACTAGCGCGAAGGTTAACCCAGCCGTGTAGGGACCTGTAACAGGTAATCCTAAGCCGGTTTTGGGTAAAGGGATGCGGATAATTTCTAGTAAACTTAAACCCATCACCAAAATCACCACACCAACGACGATATTGACATAGCCACGGTAGCCAATCATCACCGCACCCGCGAAAGAAGAGAACAACCCCAACAAGCTAAGGACTGTCACAACTCCCAAAACAAATGCCCCAGCCTTAATAAAAGCATCTCGACGCGAGGTAAATTCACGAGTGCCGATGTAAGAAAGATTCACACCCAAAAGGGAGAGTTGGCACGGAGAAAGGCTAGAAATTAGACCACCGGCAAAGGCTAAAGGTAGCAAGACAACCGGATTATTAGTACTTTGTTTAACGAGCCATTCTTTATAACTTTCTTCGATGATGAAGACTATATCCTGGATTGGCTGAAATATTGGTGTCCAATCGATCAGACTTACCGTGAGAATCAGGAGAACTGTGCCGATGAAGAGTAAACCTGGGATTAGGAATTTTGAAAATTTGCGGTCAGTGAGTGAAGTGGGTTTAGTGCGGGTCATTGTGTTAGGTGAGGGGTAGTTGGTGTCACTGCTTTAAGAGTTACTGCCCAAAATTGCGATCGCCTTGATAACCGGATATATCGGCAAGTTTGTCCAGGGTACATCCACCTTGACAAGTGAACTTACCGTCAATTTCCCAAGTGGGAAAGCCTGTAACATTGGCTTGGCGGCAGAGGTTTGGTTGCGGGTTTGAGCCGGCAGGATCGCACTCTATATAAGTAATTTGACGAAAGGCTTTTTCACCAAAAGCTAGTTTCTGCCCTTTGCAAGCTAGACACCAGTAAGTGCCATACATTTTGGCTTCTTTTTGTTTTAAATGGTTGGCTAAAGCTAATGCTGCTGGATTTTGAATAAATTTTTTAGACAACCTGTTCGTGATTGAACATCCAGTTGTCGTCAGAAGAAGTACAGATAGGACGACAGCAAATTTTGGGGCTTCTAGCATAGCTTCTGAATGTCTATTTTGAGGAAATGATAATAACTTGGCAAGCTTTGTAAGTTCTTAAGCCCTAAAAATTCTCTTTTTATTTTTGCAAGGCTTCGGCTTGCTTTCACCAAAATTTTGCTCAGTTTACCAACTCTTTTTATTTGTTGACAGAATCTTTGTCAAATCTTCAAGTTTTTGATTCAGGCAAGGCAGCAATATACCGCCCTTTAACGACATTCCAAGGGAGCGTGGGCTAGCTATAGATGTTACCAACATAACATTGGGGTGAGCAAAGTCAACGCAGTAATATTTCTTTGAGCAAAACGAATAAGCTCGCCCAAAAGACTTGCGATTTAGTTACCGAAATTGCGATCGCCTTGATAACCAGATAAAGTGGCAAGTTCTTCTAAAGAAAGCATTCCTGGGTATTGCCGATTATTAAGTTCCCAAGTCGGAAAACCGCGAATCTTCGCTTTTTGGCAAAGGTTGGGGCGTGGGTTATTGCCTCTAGGATCGCACTCAATGTAATTAATTTGGCGAAAAGCCTGCTCGCCAAACATTTCCTTTTGTTTGTTACAATAAGGACACCAAAATGTAGCATAAAATTTGGCATTGATTCGCTTTAAATGGTTAGCTAAGGCTACTTTTTTTTCCCGAATCGAGGCGCTAGTTTGCCGGGATACCTTTGTCGCTTTTGGAGTCGATGGCGTAAGGTTAGCCGGGGCAACTTCTAGGGGAGCAACTGCCATAATTTTGGGTGAGAAGAGATTTTTTTCCTGCTGTTGAGCATAAGCAAGATTGCGCTGATACTCCGGAAGTTTCTTCTGTGCTGTTGGGTAATTTGGGCTAGATTTTGGTAAGGTTTTCAGTAATTTTATTGCCGTTTCCCAACGGTTGACAACTAAATTCCAATCATCTTTAGACTCAGCAGATTGAGTAATTGTTGCTGCACTTATTGCTGTATCTACGGCATCTTGGAAGCGTTCAGGCTGAGGTGTTGATGATAGTTTAGGTGAGGCAGCAATAGAGGCTTTCGGTGCGGTTAATTTGGGAGAGGTTGAGGCAATAGGGGTGTTTTGAGACGACTCAGAGGAGGAACACGCCGTTGTTAAGGCGAGTAGGATCACGGATACAGCAGCAAACCTGATAGATTTGGGCATGGCTAACTATAGGAATGTCGATCAAGAGGCAAAAGGGCAAAAGGCAGTGATAACATTTTGCCATTGGTTCTTTACTTAGCGCAAACCATTAGCTTTCTCAAGTGTGAGGTTTAGTTGCCGAAATTGCGATCGCCTTTATAACCCGATAAATCCGCCAGTTCTTCTAAAGACTGCATTCCTGGGTATTGCTGACCCTTAATTTCCCATGTAGGAAGGCTACTAACATTCGCCTTTTTACAAAGATTTGGTTGGGGATTTTTCCCTTTAGCATCACACTCAATATAGTTGATTTGGCTCATCGCCTGTTGACCGAATAGTTCTTGCTGTTTATTACAATAAGGACACCAATAAGTCCCATAAAACTTAGCTTTAACTTCTTTTAAATGGTTGGCTAAAGCAACTTTTGCAGGGCTGCTTTGTCCAGAAACACTACTTAATTCTTGATTTGAGGTTGAAGAGACATTTTGAACAGGCTCAGAGCGAGAACAGGCAGTTGTCAGTGCCAGCAGGACGACCGAGGTTGCCCCAGCAAATCTGGTAAAATTTAGCATGGATTGTATATTGGGGTGCTTCTGAAAAATTAAACCTAAAATCATTCTGGCATCACTTCTTTCTTAACAGCAAATTTGTAAGGTTTTATTTTTACCTTAACTTTCACAAGAGATTGACCTCAAGGTGACTTAGCATCAGACCGGACTAAAGCAATCCCTAAACATATTGCCTCTCCCACTAGGGAAAAACGAGCGGCATCATCTGCCTTTTCTTCCCACTGCCGTAACTGCTTTTGGAACAAGAGGTCTTTTTTCGCACGCTTTCTAATCACCTGAATAATTACTTGCTTCTGAATTTCTTCAGTGGAAATATTTTGTTTCCTCAAAAACTCCAGAAGTCGCTCAACGCTATTGAAAAAATCCTCTGGCGCTTGAAACATTATAATTCGTTGAATTTGAACAACTACCTCTTGATATAGCTGCTGCCGCCAGTCTGATAAAGACAACTTACTCCGTGACGGCGCAAGCGGCTGAGGTGCAAGCTCTATACTTAGATTTTGAGTTTCTTGGATTTCTAAGAAATCCAAGATAGATTGACGATGAACCAAGAAACGTTGCGATATCTCTGGATAAAGCTGTAAGATCCGCTGACTTAATATTTTAATATTAACTATCCGATTGACGGACACACGTAGAAGGTGTTGTTTTTCGATCAATTCATAAGATTTGATCGTTAGTTGAATATTCTGGCACTCAAGTTCTACTTGAGTTAGAGTAAACGCTAGCACCGACCAGTTTGGGGCATCCTGAAACAGAACATTGATAATTAAAGCGTCTGGGGCGTTGTGCTGACTGAGTTGTCCGGGTTGTAAATCGCCAGTGGTAGGATAGCGCTGGCTAGGACTTTTGGTTGTGTAGTTAAACTGAGTAAAAACGTAACTACACTCAACTTCAGACAAATCTACATCCTCAAGATACCAATTATGAATACAGCAGCCAGTTAGTTGTGCGCCTTCAAGCTTAGTGCGAATTAGATAACTTTTTAACAAATAAGCCTCACTCAAGTTCGCTTCATTTAACGAAGTATCCTTCAGATAAGCGGCACTCAAATCTGCCCTGCGTAAATCTGCCCCCCGAAGATTAGCTTCACTCAAATCGGAGCGTAATAAATAGACATCCTGGAGAATTGCACGCAATAAATCCGCCTTGTGTAAGCAAGTTCTCAGTAAATAAGCGCCGTTCAAATTTGCCCGACTAAAGTCTGCGCTCTCGCAGTTTGCATCGCTTAAATCAGCATTAGAAAGAATGGCTCGATGGAAGTCAACTTGAGTAAGATTGGATGCTCGTAGATAAGCAGCATTCAGGTTAGCTTCCGTTAAATTAGCACCCACGAAAATCGCATCACGTAAATTGGCTTGTTCTAAATCAGCTTCCCGCAGATTCGCTCCCGTAAGGTTAGCCGTAATCAGTGACGCACGCCGGAGATTAGCTTCCATCAATTGTGCGCCCATTAACTGAGCATGATCGAGTTTAGCTTGTTCAAGATTAACCCGATCCATCTGAGCGTTTTGAAGTTCAGCACCACTTAAGTTGGCGTCACTCAAATCTGCCCAATTTAAATCAGCCTCCTGGAGCGTTGCTAGACGTAAGTCTACTTTGTTGAGCTTGGCACGACTCAAGATTGCCCTGTTAAAGTCGGCATTGTTGAGTAGGGCGCTGCGTAAATCAGCTTGATGGAGGTTTGTTCCTGTGAACTTTGCCTGATTTAAAGATGCCCAACTGAGGTTAGTGCCCGTCAGATTGGCATTAGTCAAGTTAATATCCCGGAGATTTGCTCCTTTCAAATTCACCCCGCTAAGGTCAATATTTGTAAAGTTACGTTCTCCTTGTCGATATCGCTCAAGAAAGTTTTGTACTTGCATGGAAACCCTTTGAACAGGGTGAGAAGCGACACCAAAACATAAACATAGTAACTAAAAGTTACAGAGTCTACCCAACAAAAATCCTGACTTAATGTAATTGTCTATTGTCTTGTTTTTGGCTCCGGCTTAGTCTACCGAAATTCCGACCAAAAAAGAGTGATGCTTCTCACTTCGGGAAACAGTGTTGAGTAATCCAATTTCCCTTCTCCTGCAATTTGTGAGCTGAGAGCAATAAATGCCAAGCATTCTAAGAGCGCAGGGTGGTACAATTCGACTCAAAATTCAAGGCATTATTCGCGCCAA
>CADCTM010000043.1:0-3977 GCA_902805485.1 uncultured Coleofasciculus sp.
TCTCCGATAAATTACTGATATACAGTAAGGCATCTAACTCAAATGTAAATTTAGTATTAAAAGCTACATTTTTTTGTTCAACTTTCAGTAAATTTAACCAGTAAGCACCTTGGACAAATCCTTGTAACCTTTGCAAATAAAGGGGTTTTTGTGATTTACGATTTTAGTGGGCGAGTTTTTTTGTATAATAGAAATATCAAGATTTACAATAATTTTTATCCGTTGATATTGATAATTTTTTCTACTTCATAGTCACAAGATATTCACAGCTTCCACCTAATATCAAATTAGGATAAAGCCATTCCTTTGCTAAATGGTTGTGTATCTACGCTATTTTTCAAGCTCCTGGCTTATTAGATATTGGGGAGAAAATTTTTATGGGTAAAGTCTTAAGCGGCACTCAAACCTATAAGTCTTATTTTCATCTGGAATTATTACCCGTGATTGCTCTTATTAACTACTTCGATATCAATCAAATCCACACGGTTCGCCAAAGTAGTGCCGCCGTCGTCAATGTGAGCGGTCGCCAACGTATGCTTTCCCAACGAACAGCCTTACTATCGCTTCAACTGATTCACTCTTCAAGCCCTCTGGAGCGGGAACAACTGCGTTCTTGTTTGGAAGATGCCATTGAGCTAATGGATAAGTCTCACAACGGGTTGCTCTACGGAGACGCCAGCATGAATCTGGCAGGTCAACTATCCGACGTAATTAGAGAGATGTACTTTGAGCCACCTCTCAACTTAGACCAGCAAATTCACCGCTACATTGCTGAAGCCAAAACCTTAGTGCAGGCGACAGACACTGAACTCACATTGGATAATCCGCATCTACAATACATTTTGGCAGCCGCTTCCCAAAATTTGCTTGCCGCTTTAGATACCGTCGTCAATCAATATCAGAAAGAGAGCGATGCCGACCAATTAGCTATAGACATCAACCAGGTGGCACTTTATGAGAAAGCTTGTAGTGCAACTGCCGTCGCCCAAGCTCAAGCCCAGCAACTTGAAAAGGCATTACATGACTTACAACAAACCCAATGTCAGCTCATTCAAACAGAGAAAATTTCTAGCTTAGGTCAGTTAGTGGCGGATGTCGCTCACGAAATTAACAACCCAGTTAACTTCATCTCCGGAAATCTAAACCACGCCAGCAACTACGTTAAAGACTTGCTAAGTTTGGTGCAACTGTATCAAGAAGACAATCCTAACCCCAATCCCGCTATTCAAGAACAAATTGAAGCCATTGATTTGGAGTTCTTAATTCAAGACCTACCAGAAGTCCTATTTTCTATGAAAGTTGGCGCCGAGCGGATTTCTCAAATTGTGATTAATCTCGGAAACTTCTCTCGCCTAGAAGAATCACATATGAAAGCCGTCAATCTTCACGAAGGTCTGGATTGTACACTTTTAATTTTGAAAAATCGACTAAAAGAAGGGACGAAAACTTCAAGTATTCAGGTAATCAAAGAGTACGGCGATTTGCCGCCAGTAGAGTGCTACGCGGGGCAGATTAATCAAGTGTTCATGAATATTTTGAGTAATGCTATTGATGCTCTGAATGACTCCAAGAGCCAGCGTTCAGTGCCAGAAATTCAGAACCAACTCAGCCAGATTGTAATTCGCACCGAACTTTCAAACTCTGGTACTGTGATTATCCGGATTACCGATAATGGTTCCGGTATGAGCGAGGAGGTAAAAGCAAAACTATTTGAGCCGTTTTTCACAACTAAACCGATTGGGAAGGGTACTGGTTTGGGACTGTCTATTAGCTATCAAATTGTGGTGGAAAAACACAAAGGAGTCCTGCGATGTGACTCAAAGCTAGGGAAAGGGACAGAATTCTTGATTGAGATCCCGATCCGGCAAAGCGATGCATCTTGTGCTGATTACAGCTTTCCCCTATCTACTGAAAATAAGCAGGTCAGTTGGTTACGTCGGTGATATCTTAAGCATCACACTCATACTTGGTTTGAAGTTAGAGGGCTGAGGATTTAGCTGTTTTTTTGTGGTTAATCTTAAGGGATTTTTTAATAAGTAACCACAGATGCACAGGAGATTTACACAAATGAATTATTTAGGTTCATTTTTTGTTCTTATCGATAAGCGTTGGGAAGTAGCGGCACTATATGTGGTGTTTACCCTGTTGTGCCTTCTATCCAGTTGTAAACGGCCTATAGTCGCTCCAAACTCCCCCGTTAAGATAGGGAGTAGGGAGTAGGGAGTGATATTTGGATTGCTCTGCCAGTCTTCAATCCTTAATTCTAAAATTGCCATGACCCTTCGCCCAATATCCTAAAGGACATGATGAACCAGGTAGATTATCTTCGCATCAGCCTCATCGATCGCTGTAATTTTCGGTGTCAATACTGTATGCCGGAAGGAGCCGAACTGGACTATCTTCTGCGCCAGGAATTACTGACGAATGAGGAACTTCTGACTCTGCTCCAAGAAGTCTTTATTCCGGTGGGATTTAGAAAGTTTCGACTGACGGGGGGCGAACCGCTATTGCGTCCTGGCGTTGTGGATTTGGTGAGAGCGATCGCTTCTCTTCCGGAAACTCAAGACTTGGCGATGACGACGAATGCGTATTTACTCGCATCAATGGCACAGGAACTCTACGATGCGGGTTTACGACGCATTAATATTAGCCTTGACTCACTTAATCCAGAGACATTTGACAAAGTTATTGGCAACAGAGGGCGATCGCGTTGGCAGCAAACTTGGGAGGGGATACAAACAGCTCACCGCGTGGGGTTTGACCCGCTCAAGCTGAATGTAGTGGTGATTCCGGGGGTTAATGACCAGGAAGTGCTGGATTTAGCGGCATTAACGATTGAGCGTTGCTGGCACGTCCGGTTTATTGAGTTTATGCCAATTGGGAATGCTCAGTTGTTTGGCGAGAGCGCTTGGGTGCCTTCAGAAGAGTTAAGGCAGAATATTCGCGACACTTTTGGTTTGATGGAGTCGAATGTCCAGGGGAATGGTCCGGCTGATGTCTTTCAAATTCCGGAGGCAAAGGGGACGCTTGGGTTTATCAGTCAGATGTCGGAGTGTTTTTGCGATCGCTGTAACCGAATGCGCCTTTCTGCCGATGGTTGGTTACGCCCCTGTCTTCTCAATGAAAGCGGTCAAATTGACTTAAAAACTTCACTTCGTAACGGTGTTGACCTTATTCAGTTGAGGGCAAATGTGCGTCAATTGCTGATGATTAAACCAGAGATTAACTTTAAAGAGCGAGAGTCTGGAACTCCTGGCACTTATACCCGCACAATGTCACAAATTGGCGGGTAGTCATTAGTCATTAGTCATTAGACCTCTTACACGAATACAAGAATGACTTCAGTCGCGGTTACAAACTCTCGTCCGCCTGCGCGGACTCAAAGCGGTGACTAATGACCAATGACCAATGACTAAAAACTTAAGCTTGTCGTGAGTAGTACTCAACTACCAGCAGTTCGTTGATTTGCAGAGCCACCCACTCCCGCTCTACAACACCATTCACCTTGCCCGTGAGATTGTTTTTGTCAAACTCTAAATGGCTAGGAAGGTTTGCCAAGCCTGGAAATTCCAGGTTTTGTTGTACCAAGCGCTTGGAGGGTTCGCGGTCTTTAACACCAATGATTTCTCCCGCACGGCACTGGTAGCTGGCAATATCCACGACGCGACCGTTCACTGTCACATGACCGTGATTCACTAACTGGCGTGCGGCTGGGATCGTGCCTGCCATTCCCATGCGGAAGACGGTGTTATCTAGTCGCATTTCCAACATTTGCAGCAAGGCTTGACCGGTTGAACCTGTCGCCCGACGCGCTTTGCGGACATAACGTAGCAATTGCTTTTCTGTAATGCCGTAGTTGAAGCGGAGTTTCTGCTTTTCTTCGAGCCGGATGCCGTACTCTGACTTCTTCTTGCGGGCTTGACCATGCATACCGGGTGGGTAGGCACGTCTTGCTGTCTTGCGCGTCAACCCTGGTA
>CADCTM010000043.1:3987-5355 GCA_902805485.1 uncultured Coleofasciculus sp.
CCAGACGGCGCACAACCCGCAGACGCGGGCCTCTATATCGCGACATATAACTTCCTCTTTCTTGTCCTGACTAAATCTATACCCAAAACTATAATTCTACACCTTGATGCCGGGTACTTCAAAGGGTAGTTCTATTTTATTCTAGTAGGTTGATTAATTTGTCTCGGCGTTCTGCCCAAAGTTGACGCAAGTAATCGAGGGTAGAGGCGGAATATCTATCTTCAAATTTGAGAGTTTCTTGTTTGATTCCTTCTCCGAGTTGCCACAAGTCTTCTAGTGTGGGGCTGATTTGAATCATGTGGGCGATCGCTCTTGTCCACCGATTGAGTTGGCGGTAACTGACAAATTGTCCCCCTTTGTCGTGGCGATGGACAAATACAACATAAGCCCAGCGTTCAATTTTGATAATGGTTAAGCGGTGAATTTTCAAGATATGGGCGAGGTGACGGGCGTTGAAGTGAAACCGTTCGGCGGGTTTAATTCTACGGAATAAGCTGGTCATGATTTGGCGCCTTGGCTGGTTTCGTCTAAGTTGTCGGGTGTGAGGTCAAAAATAATGGTGTGGGGGGCAGTGGGAAGTAGCTGTCGGAGTATTTGCAGGTGAGCTTCTGCATCGCTGCGCCGCCGAAATCGTGCGACGATTGTTTGTTTCATGTTGGGTTGAGGGCGAATGATGCACCAGGGGAAGAGTTGTGTATTGTACGTCATTTTGTACTCAGGCTAATAGTTGGCATTTCAAGGCAGCATGAATTAACCTCTCCCCTGCGAGGCTCGAAGGTTAGGTCGGTGACAGGTGAATTTGGCAACCAAATAGACGATTTGCCTACGAGGTTGTGGTGTGATGGCGATTTATGTAAGACACTGAGAAGGCAGCAGGCATTTAAGAAAGCAGCTAGCTAATCTAGTGGCGGCTTTCAGGGATTCCTGTCTGTTCTTATGTCTATTTATATGTTCGCAGTGACTAACCAAGTTGTCAAGTCACTTGGATAAACTTAGCAGCTATGGGAAAAAGGAACAAGTCCAGCTCAAGTTCAGAGGAGAATGAGTCACCATTGAAGAAACTTCGAGAAGAGGCTGGGTTGTCTCAACAAGAGCTGGCGTCCAGTATTGGCGTAGGAGTCACCACAGTTAGTCGTTGGGAACGAGGAGTCTCTGAAGCGATGTTGACGGTGCCTCAAATGAAGGCGCTGTGCAAACTATTGGGTAAAAGTATTGAGGAGTTGCCGGACGAATTTGGGACGAAGAAGCGATCGTCTGAGGGGGAGTAGGGGAAGTGATCAGCCTCTACACCCGTGTGCCTGCCTAGTAACTTACTGTAAGGGGACGGAAGCTACGCTTAAAACAAGTATGTGGGGAAAAAGCGATCGC
>CADCTM010000044.1 GCA_902805485.1 uncultured Coleofasciculus sp.
GTTGTTTTTTCTGTACTTAAATCAAGGAAAATTATCATGGATCCATTAGTTGCTTCTGCTTCTGTTATTGCTGCTGCTCTGGCAATCGGTTTAGCTGCCATTGGCCCTGGTATTGGTCAAGGTAATGCGTCAGGTTCAGCTGTTGAAGGGATTGCCCGTCAACCAGAAGCAGAAGGGAAAATTCGTGGCACCCTACTGTTAACTCTAGCGTTCATGGAATCCCTGACTATTTACGGTCTGGTAATTGCCCTTGTTCTGCTATTTGCCAACCCCTTCGCTTAATAATTAACTATCAAGAGCGCTCAGGACTCATTTAACTGAGTTCTGAGTGTTCAAGAAGTAAAGCACACAGCAACCGCGTTCAATCAAGCTGATTAGCTGACCCAACTGATAGCGAATGGGTCTTAAAATTATGACACACTGGACAATTTTACTCGCTGTCGAAACCGCCGAAACCGCTGCCAAAGAAGGGGGATTGTTTGATTTTGATGCCACCCTGCCTTTGATGGCATTGCAATTTTTACTATTAGTGGTGGTATTGAATGCGGTATTCTACAAGCCATTGACCAAAGCAATTGACGACCGGGATGAATACATCCGTAAAAACCAATTGGAGGCTCGCGAACGTATAACAAAAGCGGAGAAGCTGACAAAGCAATATGAGCAGGAGCTAGGAGAAACTCGCCGGAAGGCGCAAGGGACAATCGCTGCCGCACAAGCAGATGCTCAAAAAATTGCTGCCCAGAAGATGGCTTCAGCACAAGCAGAAGCTCAGACGCAGCGAGAGCAAGCCCAGCAGGAGATAGATCAGCAAAAAGCAGAAGCGTTTGCGTCCCTTGAGCAACAAGTGGATGCCCTGAGTCGCCAGATTTTGGATAAACTTTTAGGATCACTGATTAAATCTTAATTCAGGTAAGCATTAGCTAAGGCTCCTTCAAAATTTGTTCAAGATTGGGATAAATCCCTGTTGTGGTGGAAGAGTGACAATTTAGGTCAGCAAGACAAGTGATTTTTTCACTGTGGAAGCCGATAGACGGCGAACAGATGAATTTAGCCTTGAAAGCTCATTACCTGAAAAAATTGCTCTATCGCGATCGTATACCTAGCCTTGAGCGTTATTGAAGGTAAATCGCATCACCACAACGTTTTTACGGCATCCTATTTTTTACAGCGTTACACCTGTCAAACTATCAGCAATTTTCTCAATCTTCGCAGTTGTTATATGGCTATTATGAGTACTTTCTCATTCCTGGCTACCGCAGCGGCAGAGGTAGCAGCGGAAGGCAGTTCAGAAGGTGGTTTTGGTCTACACTTTGACCTTTTAGAGACCAACCTGATTAACCTCTCGATTCTGATCGGAGTAGTATTTTACTTTGGGCGGAAATTTTTAGGTAATACCCTATCAGAAAGACGCTCAAACATTGAAGAAGCGATTCAAGATGCTCAAAAGCGGCAGAAAGAAGCGGCATCTGCATTAGCAGATGCCCAGCAGAAGTTAGCGCAAGCTCAAGCAGAAGCAGAGCGAATTCGCGCAACGGCCGAAGAAAACGCTCAAGTCGCAAGAACAGCAGTTCTCGAAGCCGCCGCTAAAGATGTCGAACGGATGAAAGAAACAGCCGTTCAAGATTTGAATTCTGAGCGAGAACGAGCAATTAGAGAGTTGCGTCAGCGAGTTGCGGCAATGGCAATGGAGCGAGTTGAATCTCAACTGAGAGGTCACTTGGATGACTCCGCTCAACAACAATTAATCGATCGCAGCATTGCGCTACTGGGAGGTGGCTCGTGAAAGGTAGCTTATTAAATGCTGAGGTACTAGAACCTTACGCAGAAGCGCTAATGTCTTTAGCTCAATCAACTGACAAAACAGAGCGTTTGGGTGAAGATGTTGCCGCGTTACTAAATCTTCTCAAAGAATCACCAGAACTTCAGCAATTTCTAACCAGTCCCTTAGTGAAAGCTGAAGACAAAAAAGCCGTGCTAGAACGAATTGGGGGAGAGCAATTTGACCCCTACACGAAGAATTTTTTGAAAATTCTCGTAGAGCGTCGGCGCATTGCTTTCTTAGAAGGAATTTGCCAGCACTACCAATTGCTCCTGCGAAAGTTTAAACAAACAGTTCTGGCTCAAGTCACCTCAGCCGTAGAACTAAATGAGGCTCAACAGCAATCAGTGCGGGAAAAAGTCCAAGCAATGACCAACGCCCACCAGGTGGAATTAGATACAAAAATTGACCCAGATTTAATCGGTGGTGTCATCATCAAAGTAGGGTCACAGGTCGTCGATGCCAGTCTGCGCGGGCAACTCCGTCGCATTGGTTTACGCTTGAGCAGTGCGACCTAGAAGCTAAGAGAAGTGAGGAAGTGGAGTGAGGAAAATTGCCTCTTAGTAATCTCCAGCAAACACCTAACAACTAACAACTAACAACTAATCATGATCAGCATTAGACCCGACGAAATTAGCAACATTATTCGGCAGCAAATCGAACAATACGACCAAGAAGTCAAAGTTTCTAACGTCGGTACCGTTTTGCAAGTCGGTGACGGAATTGCCCGCGTTTATGGACTGGAAAAGTGCATGGCGGGGGAATTGGTCGAATTTGAAGATGGCGAAGTTGGCATTGCCCTGAACTTAGAAGAAGACAATGTGGGCGTGGTGCTGATGGGTGATGGTCGCGGTGTCCAAGAAGGAAGCGCCGTTACAGCGACCGGGAAAATTGCCCAGGTTCCCGTGGGAGAAGCGATGCTCGGTCGCGTAGTGGACGCATTGGCTCTTCCCATCGATGGCAAGGGAGACATCCAGACAAGTGAATTTCGCCTGATTGAATCAATGGCGCCTGGAATCATCTCACGGCGTTCAGTCTATGAACCGATGCAAACCGGAATTACTGCAATTGACGCAATGATTCCCATCGGTCGCGGTCAGCGCGAGTTAATTATTGGCGACAGACAAACAGGCAAAACTTCAATTGCTGTAGACACCATCCTCAACCAGAAAGAAGAAGATGTAATTTGTGTCTACGTCGCCATCGGTCAGAAAGCCTCTACTGTCGCCCAAGTCGTAAACGTGCTTCAGGAAAAAGGCGCATTAGATTACACAATTGTTGTTGCTGCCAACGCGAACGACCCCGCAACCCTTCAGTACCTCGCGCCTTACACTGGTGCAACTTTGGCTGAGTACTTTATGTACAAAGGGAAAGCGACTCTGATCATTTATGATGACCTTTCCAAGCAAGCGCAAGCCTATCGCCAGATGTCGCTGCTACTGCGCCGTCCACCCGGTCGGGAAGCTTATCCGGGAGACGTGTTTTACCTCCACTCCCGCTTGTTAGAACGGGCGGCGAAGCTGAGTAATGAACTCGGTGAAGGTAGTATGACCGCACTACCAATTATTGAAACCCAAGCTGGTGACGTTTCAGCCTACATTCCGACCAACGTGATTTCAATTACGGACGGTCAAATCTTCTTAACTTCCGACTTGTTCAACTCTGGCTTGCGTCCTGCTGTTAACCCTGGTATTTCCGTGTCACGGGTGGGTTCGGCAGCTCAAACCAAGGCAATGAAGAAGGTTGCTGGTAAATTGAAGTTGGAATTGGCGCAGTTTGACGACTTGCAAGCGTTTGCTCAGTTTGCCTCGGATTTGGATAAAGCTACTCAAGACCAACTGGCACGAGGTCAGCGTTTACGGGAACTTCTGAAACAGCCTCAATACTCACCGCTTTCGGTTGCTGAACAAGTGGCAATTGTCTATGCGGGCTTGAATGGGTATTTGGATGACATTGAGGTTGAGAAAATCGTTAGCTTTGCTAAAGGCTTACGTGAGTACTTGAAAACCAGCAAGCCTCAATACATTGAAATTCTTCGGAACTCGAAACAACTCAATGATGAGGCAGAAGGCATTCTCAAGGAAGCGATCGCAGAATACAAGCAGACCTTTCTCGTATCGGTGTAATAAATGATTAGTCATTGGTCATTAATCATTGGCTGGCAAACTCATGATTAATGACTGATGATTAATAACTATTAAAAAAGGAAAAATTATGCCTAATCTAAAATTCATTCGCGATCGCATTCTGTCGGTCAAAAATACCCGAAAAATCACAGAAGCAATGCGTCTCGTTGCTGCTGCTAAAGTGCGTCGTGCCCAGGAACAGGTTACTGCAACCCGCCCCTTTGCTGACCGTTTGGCACAAATTCTCTACGGTTTACAGAACCGTTTGCAGTTTGAAGACGTTGACCTTCCCCTGCTGAGGCAACGGGAAGTTAAAACTGTAGGGTTACTTGTAATTTCAGGCGATCGCGGTTTGTGTGGCGCCTACAACACCAACGTGATTCGCCGTGCCGAAAACCGCGCCAAGGAATTACAGAAGGAAGGCGTGAATTACAAATACGTCTTAGTCGGACGTAAGGCGATTCAATACTTCCAGCGTCGTGAGCAGCCGACTAGCGCCACTTACACAGGTTTAGAGCAAATTCCGACAGCCGCAGAAGCATCAATGATTGCGGACGAATTACTCTCTCTATTCCTCGCCGAATCGGTAGATCGCGTTGAGCTAGTTTACACCAAGTTTGTGTCCTTGATTAGTTCTCGTCCCGTGATTCAAACCTTGTTGCCCCTGACGCCGCAAGGATTAGAACCACAGGATGATGAAATTTTCCGGCTCACAACTCGTGGGGGTGATTTTGAGGTGACACGGGAAAAAGTCACAACTCCAACCCGTACCTTACCCCGCGACATGATCTTTGAACAAGATCCAGTGCAAATTCTTGACGCCCTCTTGCCCTTGTATTTGAATAACCAGTTGCTGCGGGCGCTGCAAGAATCTGCGGCGAGTGAACTTGCCGCTCGGATGACGGCGATGAACAACGCTAGCGAAAACGCTTCCGAGTTAGTGGGTAAACTTACTCTGACTTACAACAAGGCACGACAGGCGGCAATCACCCAGGAAATCCTGGAAGTCGTCGGTGGTGCTGAGGCATTGACTTAATTTCAGCCTTCAATTTGAAGAGATAAAATGCGTCTGGGGTGACTCAGGCGTATTTTATTAGGAAGAGGAGAAACGGGTGGATTTGAGATGGCTGGAGTGGGGAAAGCAACTAGAAGCGATCGCGCAAAATGGTCTGACTTATACTGAAGGAGTTTTTGATCGAGAACGCTATAAGTCCTTACAAGCGATCGCTTCAGAAATTCTCGCGACTTATTCAAATGTAGAACCGACTTATATCCTTGATTTATTTAGTCAAGAAGTCGGATATGCAACTCCCAAAGTCGCTGTACGGGGCGCTATTTTTCGCGATGATCGCATTTTATTAGTC
>CADCTM010000045.1:0-8131 GCA_902805485.1 uncultured Coleofasciculus sp.
ACGTAAGAACAAGCTTGGGCGTCTTTGGTTAAGCAACTCAAAATTTCTGATATTGCAGGTGCTACGGAACAATTAGAAGGTAATCCTTTAGTCGATGAATTAAAGGTTAAGGCGCGAACCTCCAAAGATGTGCCAATTCTTGCCAAAAAACTATCTCAAGTATCGGGGATAGAGGAGGTGCAATATTTGGATGAAGTCCTCAAACGTATGCAGCAACTAAGTCAAGGTTTAAGTTGGGTAAGTCTAACGATTATTGCCGTACTAAGTTTAACGGCGATTGCCGTGATTACAACAACAATTCGCCTGATTGTCATGGCACGACGGCGAGAAATTGAAATTATGCAGCTAGTCGGAGCAACGGCATCTTGGATTTATTTGCCGTTTATTCTACAAGGTATTACGTTTGGTGTGGCGGGGGCATTAATTGCTTGGGGTTTAATTGCTAGCGTCCAACAGTTTTTGGCAAATTTACTGGCGACGGGACCCGACTTTATTCAATTTATCGCAGGTGGAACCCAACCCAACCCGCTCCAGCTAGTTCTATTGCCGTTACTGCTTTTGAGTTTTGGCGGTTCTATTGGGTTGCTGGGAAGCTTATTTGCTGTCCGGCGCTTTGCCTCGCGTTAAGTTAAAAGATATTTGATTTAATGACTAAAATGCGATCGCAATGGGACTGTCTGCTACAAAATATCGGTGAATGGCAAGGGTCATTTACCCGTTTCTCACCCCGAGGGGAACAGTTACAAGATACACCAACTGTGGTGAGTTTTGAAACGCTAAATGATCACAAAACGATGCGGCAAACTATTCGCCGTCTACCACCAAATCAACCTGTAGATGAAAAAGTCTTAGAATACAGTTCTCTAGGTCGAAACATTTTGTTTCTTGAAAATGGCGCTTTTTCTTTAGGCTCAATTCAGTGGGGACCTTTTTCCGAATTTGGGGCAGAATTAGGTTTAATTGAGGGCAACCGTCGCTTACGTCTGGTTCAGATGTTTGATCGCACGAGTCAGTTTGAACGACTAACATTAATTCGGGAACGACTCGCAGGTACTGACACACCGGAACGTCCACCTTTAACGGTAGAACAATTACTAGGGGAATGGCACGGTGAGGCGGTAACAGTTTATCCTGATTTTAGAACATCTGATACTTATCCTACTGTCCTCAAGATACATCAAGAAAATAGCGATCGCTTAGTCCAACAGCTAACATTTGGCGCGGCAAATAGTGTTCGTACAATCGCCTCTACGGCAAAAATCGACGGTTCTATTCTCTCTTTTGACCAGAGTGCCTTACCTACCCAGGTATTACTCCTACCCGACGGCGCATCTTCTAATTGTCCTTTACAAATCAAACCCGGTCACTTTTTTATTTTGGAAGTTGGTTGGTTATTACAACCGAACAAGCGGCAAAGATTAGTTCGCACCTACAATGACAAAGGAGAATGGATTAACCTTACCTTGGTAAGCGAAGAAAAAGTCGTAGGTTAAGCCAAAAAACTGTTAGTTATTAACAGTTGTGAGTTCTGGGTAATCTGTAGGTTTGGATGAGTCAGAGCTTGAGGGTTTCAGGGAAACAGGACTGAGTTCTGGACTAGATGTGGTGTTTGACCCAATCAAGGTTAAAACTCTAGGCAAAGAAATGCAAACACACGCACTGAGCAGAGTCATTACTAAACACTCGATAAAACTCGTGTCCATAGCTGTTGCCCTCATCTAAATTGCTGTGTTGTAAGTTACTTTTTCCTTCTCAATATAAATTATGGGGGCAAACCACTAAAGTTGACTGCCTGCAATGGTTTGAATTACTTGTATCATTAATAAGTTTTTCTAAACAGTCCAGCAAGTGCCTAATCCAAATCCTATTCTCAACACAGGATAATCATTACAAAATTGCTTGCCTAACTTAGTGTGTAAGATACTTTTAAATTCCCGTTGATTGCTCTGCTTTCACTTCAGCCAAATCGTTCATCAAATCGGGTGCTCAAGAAATTTCTACTTACTAATTATTAAACCTCTTGCATAACTCGATTCCTACCTACAGATAAATCCAACTTCATCGGTGTATATCGGTATCCATCTGCGGTTAAAAATCTCAAATTATGAATTTATGCAAGAGATATTACTCTATTACTTTACCTGCGCCCCGTGACTACGAGGATCATCTTGACTCGTTTTTGACGTAGGGACCGATACAGGGGCATCAAAATCAGAAACCTGTCCACTAGCTTGGGTGTAAGGTAGAGGGAGAGCGGCGACTAAAGCATCTAAATTCGCCTGCATAACTTTATGAGGTTGTTCCCCAATTGCCTGGGCGACTGCTTTTCCTTCTTGCCCTAAAAACACGAAATGAGGAATACCATCCACCCGATAATTCAGGATTTCTGGTAACCACTTCGTATTATCCACATTCAACATTACAAAATTAACCGAGTTGCCATACTGCTCTTTTAATTCCCCCAAATCTTTTGCCATCGCTTGACAACTGGTACACCAGTTAGCATAAAACTCCATCAGCGTTGGTTTACCATTAGTAAGTGCCACTTCCAAAGGTGTTGATTTTTCAGCTTGAGTATCAAGAGACATTGCACCCGTTTGGGTTTGTAACCCAAAGAAAAGGGCAACACCCAGGGCGATTGCAACAAGGGCAATTAAAAAATTTCTAAGGCGCGTGCCGCTTGTGACCTCAGACTTTTGAGGAGTCGATACCGAGTCAGATGAATTTACCGTCATGTTTAACCTAATTTATTAATTCGCTAATCACAAAAACACGCTCTACAAGACGATGAAAAAACGGGTAACGCTGACCTTTCCCAAACGCACCGTACAAATGCCAGTAACCTACAGACTGGCAAAAGATTTTAATGTTGCCGCAAATATTATCCGCGCCCAAGTTGCCCCCAATCAAATTGGCAAACTGGTAGTAGAACTTTCTGGAGATATTGATGAGTTAGATGCTGCGATCGATTGGATGCGATCACAAGAGATTAATGTCTCCCTAGTCGGACGTGAAATTTTGATTGATGAAGATATCTGTGTCGATTGTGGCTTATGTACGGGTGTCTGTCCCACAGAAGCCCTTACTCTCGATCCAAAGACCTTTAAGCTTAATTTTACGCGATCGCGCTGCATTGTTTGCGAACAGTGCATCCCCACCTGTCCTGTCCAAGCAATCACAACCAACCTTTAAAGACCTCGTAGGCGCACTCAACCACTACTTCCGCCCTGGATATCCTAACGGGCTACAATACAATGCTATCGGCGTTTTTGAAGCGAATCGAGTGGTAAACACACGCCAGTTCTAACATCAAGTCCAGCCCTTAGTGAAGCTGAAAACAACCCGTTATCGATTAACCCGCACAATCTAACGCCTGTTGTTATTTAGCAAAGGTCGCACAATCAAGAAACCAGTGCCAAAAGCCGTTAATACAATCAGTAAAATCGCAATCATTAACATCCAGCCATTGACATCTGCAACCGCATCTGTTCTAACCGGGCGACGGCGGCGAGTGTCTTCTTGTTCAATCACCACTGTCTCCGCATAGGGAGAAAAATCCGCTTCATCCTGGAACGATGAAGGAAATTCCATCACAGGCACACTTGCCGCAGGACGGGGCGGCGGTGGTGGGGCAACAGGACGCGCCTCCGGCTGCATTACGGGCTTTGAGCGAGGCACTTCAACGGGATTGGGTACAGCAGTGCCACTAAAAGAACTCACGATTTGCTGGAGGTGTTGGGCAGAGTGAACGACTTTTTCAACTTGTTGTTGCAGTTGTTGATTTTGTTTGACTAACTGCTGATTTTGCGATCGCAGAGAGTCGATAGTTGTCTGTGCTGCTTGTAACTCAGCCGCCAGTTCCCGGTAGACGGAAATTGGTACTGAGGCAGAGTATTTGTTTGTCGATGGAGGCACAGTGTAACGATCTGTTGACTGGTTTTGCATAGCAGGATTGATTTTGGAGTTGGAGGTCAGGGATACAGCAAAACTTCTCTATCAGGCAAGAATAGTTTAAATACGTGGCTCTTCGCCGCAATTTTTTGAGAAAGTTGTCAACTATTCAACCTTACTCCCACGGATAGTAATATTTAGGCATTAAGAGGGCAATAAGGGAAAAAAATGTCCGACGGGTCCAGAACCCAAACCAATATCTAAGGAATACTTTAATGCCGTTGTGACATAATCCTTTGCCGACTGCACTGCCGACAGCAAGTCTTTTTTCAATGCCAAATTTGCGGCGATTGCGCTACTTAAAGTACAGCCCGTACCATGAGTATTGGTTGTTTCCACCATCGCAGTTGACAGTGTAATAAGCTGCTGTCCATCGAACCAAACATCTACACCCCGGAGATTCCCTGCCATCCCACCCCCTTTAACCAAGACTACAGTTGCCCCTAGTTGATAAATGCGTTGGGCAGCTTCCTGCATATTCTCCAAGGTATGAATTTCCAAACCACTTAGTAGTTGTGCTTCATAGCGATTCGGCGTCACAATTGCTGCAATGGGGATTAAGACATTTCGTAAAGAGGCTACAGCATCATCATCGATCAGTTGTGCCCCGGTACGCGATACCATTACTGGATCTACCACTAAGTTATTCAGACCTAAGGTTTTCACCTCTGACGCCACAGCCTCAATAATTTCCTGGTTAAGTAACATTCCCGTTTTTGTTGCGTGGACAACCATATCACTGACAACCGCCTGAATTTGGGCAATTACTGCCTCAGAGGGCAAGGCATCCACTCGCATCACACCTTGAGTATTTTGTGCCGTCACGCAAGTCAGGGCACTAGTACCGTGGACGCAATGAATCGCGAAGGTTTTCAAGTCTGCCTGAATGCCCGCACCGCCACCGCTATCGGAACCGGCAATGGTTAAAGCGATCGGGATACTGGTTTGAATTTTAGTCATACCACAAAAATATAATCTTGTTAATAACAAAAAATTGAGACAGTAAAAAAGCCTGGTGTCTTGATTAATCCAGACTTGAAAAATCACGATTTGCTCAAAACACGAGTAGAAAAGAAAACCTCAGCTCAAGCGTTGCCGGAGTTTTAATTAAAGAAACTCACGCTGCCTGTGAGTATCTGCTGCCTAAACGGTCCTCTCATAAAAGTCAGTTTCAGGTATCCCTAACTAGAAGAATTCCTTTCAGTGGCACGCCCCAGTGGTTTGAAGTTGAGACATGAATCATCATCCTTGCTTATCATTGCCTAGGAAAACGACGCCGTTGAAGAAATTCTGGAATATCCAAACCCGGTTTAAGACCTTGAGTATCAGTCTTGGGGGCAGGTGGTGGATTATTTGGGTTGGGTGTTAGGGGGCGTCGCGGAAAAGGAGTTTCCCTCATCGCGGGTGCGGACTGGGTTTCGCCCGTAAAACCCGTTGCGATCACGGTAATTCTAATCTCGCCTTGCAACCTGTCATCAATCACTGCCCCAAAAATAATGTTGGCATTGGGATCGACGACTTCATAAACGGTTTCGGCTGCAGCATTAACTTCGTGAAGCGTCAGGTCGCTGCCACCTGTGATATTTAGGACAACGCCTCTTGCCCCTTCAATAGAAGACTCCAGGAGAGGAGAGGAAATTGCCGACATCGCCGCTTCTCTAGCGCGTGACTTCCCAGAACCCACACCGATCCCCATCAAGGCAGAACCAGCATCTGCCATTACCGCCCGCACATCGGCAAAGTCAACGTTCACCAAACCGGGGATCGTAATAATATCGGAGATTCCTTGCACCCCTTGGCGCAGGATATCATCAGCGACTCGAAAGGCTTCTTGAACGGGAGTTTGCTCGGAAATTACCGACAAGAGCTTATTGTTAGGGATCACAATTAAGGTATCTACCCGGCTTTGTAGTGCTGCAATGCCTTCCTCTGCTTGAGAAGTGCGGCGGCGTCCCTCGAAGGTAAACGGACGGGTAACAACGCCGACAGTTAAAGCACCCATTTCTTTTGCCACTTCCGCAACAATTGGTGCAGCACCAGTACCTGTGCCGCCGCCCATGCCTGCTGTGATAAACACCAGGTCAGAATTTTCGATCGCATGAGCAATTTCATCGCGAGATTCTTCAGCCGCTTTTTGACCAATGGCAGGATTTCCGCCAGCACCCAAGCCTCTCGTCAATTTTTGCCCCATTTGCAAGCGTTTAAGAGCAGAAGCTTGTGCCAGCGCTTGGGCATCGGTATTAATTGACCAAAATTCCACCCCAGCTACCTCGCTGGCGATCATCCGGTTAACTGCATTTCCCCCGCCCCCGCCGACACCAATGACTTTAATTTTGGCAACGCTACCTGGCACGATGTTGTCACTCCTGGTTTCTTCCCTAGGGATGCCTTTAGGGTCATGCATTTGACCGAACGGCAGCCCCGAATTACTAAAGGGATGAGAATTGTCTACTCCGGCTGAAAGTTCGGCGGAGAGGTTGTTATGAGAGCTTTCATGGGCAAGCCCTTGTTTACTATTAAGATTCATTGCAATAGTTCAGGGTCGGTATACAACTTTATCAGTTAATAGGTAGCAATCTGAGTCAACTATAGAGTAAGTCGATTGAAAAACCAACGAACACTAGTTGAGGATATAGGCAGTATTGGAGAGGAAGATTGTCAAGTTTCTCTGGTAATGATTTTTGAGCGGACTTGAAGGCATCTTGAGGATACTCTTCATTCCTTAATCTTAGTGAGTGGTTGGATAAGGCGTCTCATTTCCCTTTGTCATTTGAATCGCTGGGAAGTCTGGGTTTTTGAGGTCAATATAGGCGATTTTGCTGGGGCTTATCTGAGTTGGCAATTCTCGCATTCGGTCAAGAATACCCAATTGCTCGGTAAATCGGGAACCATGAGGACCAAAATGGACATTTCCCAGCTCGGTTTTTAGGATTAAATTACCTGGATTTTGCAGATCTATCTCAAAAACTTTGACTGCTGAGTGGTTTACTGCCTGATAAACTTCCGACCAGTAAGGACGATATTGGTCGTTTTTGCCAATCACTTTTAGTGTCGGTAACTCTAGGTTTTGCTCGAGTTGGGTATAGCTACTTTTTGGCATCCAGACGCCCTGTTCATCCAATAAGCCTGCCGATGCAGTCTGGTTAGAGGTTTTGGCGTTTTGACTGTTAGGCGGTTGAGCAATTGCCACCGGCTTGCGCTCTTTGACTTGAATGGTTAATCCGGGCGGCAGCAACTGACGGCTGACAGTGGCTTTGGCTATTGGGCCTTGAGATTCCAGGGATTTTGCGATCGCTTGGGGTTGAACTTGCAGGATCGACTGCGGATAAGACAACTGCAGCAGGGAGCGTATCGCTTTCGCCGACAGAAAGTGATTGCCCTCAATGACAATTTGTTCCGGTTGACGGATCACCCAGTGGGGCAAGGTAATCGCCCAAACTAAGCTGGTTGCCATCCCACCGACAAAAAGCGTCCGCCAAAGAGATTGAAACGACTTAATCCGGCGTGCGCGTCGCAGCTTTTTACGCCGACTGGTCAATTCGTTTTGAGAAACTGATGCAATGTTTGCCATCTACTACCACTGGGGTTCAAAGGATGTAAATTCTCAATGGTGTTTGTCCTCCTTTCTCAAGAGTAAAGATACACCGGGAGAACCCAGAAATCTGTACTCCTGGGTCTATTTAACCCAAGATACTTTTTTCATTTAACCACTCCTTTCTCAATACTGAGTGCTGAACAGACTTTTCTGATTAGCAATCATCACCGGGATTATTTCTGAGGGCTGTTAGCTCACGGAAACGCCGCCTATACTGAGACCCTTAAGGGGGTGCTTAACCCGTGCTAAGTTTCCAGGTGTCCGCAAACCAGGAAAACTCCCATTCCAGGCGTGATACCAGCAGTCTCAGCCCGTCTTCTGGGCACGGGCGCCTCTCGCCAGTACTGAAAAAGGGCTGTTAACCCTCTTGATTTAAACAAGGTCTTGACCTTATCAGTCTTACAACTAAAAGCCAGACGCGATCAGGAAAATCTTTGTTGAAGTTTCGGTAGACGTTATAGTCTCTGAGGGGCGATAACCCCTGTACAACTGTGTTATCGATGCATTAGGGTGTGACTGCATAAGTCTTGACCAGAATGAAACTGCATCTACTAACTTTTTTCAAAGCTTGTAATCCTTCTTAAA
>CADCTM010000045.1:8141-9689 GCA_902805485.1 uncultured Coleofasciculus sp.
TTTTCCTCCGTCCGGGGCGGTAGAATTATCGAGGCTTTAGGACGGACGATTATTCGCCTTTCCCCGGATGAACCTACCTGTCAGCTATTTACGGGACATATCGGTTGCGGAAAGTCTACGGAGCTGTTTCGACTGAAAGCGCAGTTGGAGCAGCAACAATTTCATGTCGTTTACTTTGAGTCGAGTAAAGACTTGGACATGGCGGATGTTGACATCAGTGACATTTTGCTGAGTATCGCTAAGGCAGTCAGTGAAAGTCTAGAAAAAATTGACATCCACCTGAAACCCCGATACTTTGCTAAGTTATTTAACGACATCAAGGACTTTTTGCAGACTCCCATCGAACTCTCTGGGGAAGCCGAACTTTCAGTTGGTATTGCCAAAATTACCGCCAAAACCAAAGAAAGTCCCCAATTACGCGACCAGCTCAGACAGCACCTGGAACCTCGGACTCAAAGCATTTTGAGTGCGATTAATGAGGAAATCCTGGGAAAGGGCAATGAGGAGCTTAAACGGCGCGGTAAAAATGGTTTGGTGGTTATTGTTGATAACCTTGATCGGGTCGCTCCAAGACCAGTGCCGAGTGGGCGATCGCAACCGGAGTATATCTTCATCGACCGAGGCGCTCAATTACGCGCCTTAAAGTGCCACGTCGTCTACACCATACCCTTGGCGTTGATGTTCTCTAACGAGTACGAAACCCTCAAAAATCACTTGGGTGGGGGGGTGGCGCCGAAAGTCTTGCCGATGGTGCCAATCCAATCACGAGATGGCAGCGAATTAGGCAAAGGGATGGCACTCCTTCGGCAGTTGGTACTAGCCCGCGCTTTTCCTGATGTTGATCCGCTCAGTCGGTTAACTTTGATTCCAGAAGTCTTTGACAACTTACAAACTCTTGATCGATTGTGTCGTGTTAGTGGTGGTCATGTCCGCAACTTACTAGGGCTACTCTACAACTGTCTGCAACATGAAGATCCACCTCTCTCTCGTCACTGCTTAGAGAGCGTAATTAAGGGCTACCGTGATGACCTCACCCTAGCTGTTGATGATCAGGAATGGGACTTATTGTCTCAAGTCGTGCAAAAGCAGGCTGTCAAAGGTGAACGAGAGTATCAAATTTTATTGCGGAGTATGTTTGTCTATGAATATCGCGATGAATTGGGACGCTGGTTTGGGATTAACCCGGCGCTAGCAGAAACGGCAAGATTTCGAGCTTTGACGGCTACCCTACAAAATGGCTAGTTTCGCTTTGTCAAAGAAATCAGCTAGTGGGCTGCTTTCCTCGGCGTGGGAATGCCAATGTCATTTTTAATGGATCAGAAGAGTCTTTTAAACACTCGATTTTCCCACTAGCTGATAACTACTCTATTAACTTTAGTTGATGGCTGCTTATCCAAAATTAATCTTTGGAGAGCTATTTTTCATGAAAATTTGCTTCATCGAGAAGTAAGTCTTTTTGGGGAAGGCTTTTATCTAAAATCACGATTAAATTTTATATAAGTTGTATATTGTGGCTAGGGCAATTTCCCTAAAATATACGCCTTATTA
>CADCTM010000045.1:9699-17796 GCA_902805485.1 uncultured Coleofasciculus sp.
AAACAACTAACTGACAAACTTCAGTCAGTGATTACCATCACCAATTAGTAAAAAGCCTGTCACATTGAATTGTTTTTGTAATCACTAGCTCAATCAACTCTCGATCACTGAAGAAAGCTTAGAAATCGTTGATCGTATGTAAGTTAGTTGTTTCTTACGCTGAAATCGAATTAACTCTCTAGAAAATCACTAATACTAGGATTCCGCAACTTTTTTAAAATTGTGTGTTTTCACGACTAGCTCTGATTTCTAATTGTGGTTAGCTGAAATGAAATATATCCTACTTCGCGGCTAGCGAAGAGTCTGAAGAGTCTTCAGAGGAACACAAGTCTGGTTGAACCAATATTTTTTAATTTTCCTCTAACCAACGAAAAATCTATTGAAATGATTAGCAATTGTGGATCAGTATCAGTAAAATTAAAAAAAATCTGGGAATGAGGGAGCAAGAGCAACGAGAAAAAATAGGAGCAGCGAATGAGCGATCGCTATTAACGCTATCGAGAGCGATCACTCTGTCAGAAGGGCATTTTGCACTAATTTTAGTGCGTTGCAACTATGAAGTCTGCTCGTGGCAAATGTGGCAGCAGCTACAAGAACTTACAGCCTCACCCCTGAGTGAGCTAGTACTACAACAGTCCAATAAAAGTCTTTATTGCCCGATTATGGCTGCCCTTGCCGGGAAGCAGACATCCGCCTTGATTGTCTTTGGTTTAGAGTCAGTAGAAGCGATCGATCCCGTACTGATTTCCACAAACCAACTTCGAGACGAATTTCGGAAAAGCTTAAGCGTGCCATTAATATTGTGGATAACGGACGAAGTACTACAAAAGCTGACGCGCTTTGCCCCTGACTTCAAAAGTTGGGCAGCCACCTCAATCAAGTTTGAACTCAAGAGCGATGAACTATTCGCTTTGTGGCATCAAACTGGAGACGCCCTCTTTGCCCATATTCTAGAAAGCGATTTGGGTGAGTTTTTACCCAACGAAGTTCTCAATTTAGCCCCCGGTTGTCGCCGACGGCAGGAACTAGAGTCAGCGCTACGGGACTTACAAGCGCGTGAAGTGATTTTAGAACCCGCAATTGTCTCTACTTGGCGATTTATTCGCGGACGCGATGCCTTTAGCAACGATCAAATCGAGACCGCCCTGGAGCTATATTCACAAAGTCTAGACTACTGGCAGCAAGAACTCCGGGGCTGGGGAGATGAAGAAATCGGAAAATGGGGAGATGGGCAAAATTCACACACATCAGACTTCACTCCCTCACTTTTAGAACGGATTGGAGTGCTGCTCCATCACATTAGTTTATGTTATTCTCACTCCTGCCAGTTGCGATCGCCACAGAGCCGTAGCAACTGGGAACAAGCCAAGAAATCACTCGAAAGCAGCCTAGAAGCCTTTACCTCAGCAGGGCGCTCGGATTTGGTTGCTCAGTTAACAATTGCCTCTTGCGAGGTACTACAACACTTAGAAAGCTGGACAGATCTCGAGACATTGGCGCTACAGTCTTTGGCACAGCCACAAATCCAGAATAATCCACGGCAACACAGCCAAGTCTATGGCTTCCTAGCCGCTGTTGCTTTGGCTCATTCAGATTGGGCGGATGCGAAAACCTTAGCTGGGAAAGCTCTCTTGATCCTCGAATCACAGACTGAGGAGTCCTTGCCGATACTGGCGCGCCTTTCTTGGACTGGGTTACGCAGTCCCAAGAGTAGCTCAGACATCCCCGGAAATTCCACTTACGACCACTATCGGGGATTGTATCTACTGATTCAGACACGAGCGCAACGCCAACTCGGTGAGGCTGCCTCGGCGATCGCCTCTTCTTTGGAAGAAGCCATTGCCCTAAAAACGCCACTTAATACCTACAAGCGGCAGCCACAACTTTATATTGAGATTTTAGAAGAATTGCGATCGCTTTATCTTGAGCAGCACCAATATCTCCGCGCCTTTGAACTCAAGCAAGAGCAACAAAGTATCGAACAACAATATGGATTTTGTACATTCATCGGTGCTGCTCCCTTACAACCGGCAAGGAGGCAGCGAGGAGAATACGGCAGCTCACCGCTTGCGATTGTTGCTGCTGGGCGTCTCCCTGATGTCAATCACCTGCTCGAACGCCTCGGCCGCAATGACCACAAACTAACAATAATTCACGGTTCATCCGGCGTCGGCAAGTCATCGTTGCTCAATGCAGGTTTAGTACCCGCCCTAGAAGCCCGAATAATTGGGGCAAGATTGCCGATGCCTATTGTGCAAAAAGTTTACAGGGATTGGGCAGGAGAATTAGAAAAACGTCTTACAGCCGCCCTGCGCCTCAAAGGACAATTTTCTCCCTTATTCAAGCCAGAGTCCGCCTTGCCCGTCGCTGATTATGAAATAAAGGTGCAAAATATCTTGGAACAGTTGCGGCAAGCAGGCGATCACAATGTATTAACGATTCTGATTTTTGACCAGTTTGAAGAGTTCTTCTTTGCCTGTACCAACCTAGAGTCGCGGCGGCAGTTTTACAATTTTCTGGCGCAATGCCTGAATCTTCCCTTTATCAAAGTCATCTTGTCGCTGCGAGAAGACTATCTACATTACTTATTAGAGTTTGAGCGCTATGGCAATCTCAGTGCCATCAATAACGATATCCTGGCGCGACAATTGCGCTACCATTTGGGTGATCTTTCCAAGGCAAATGCCAAAAATGTAATCCGTACCTTAGGCGAAGTATCTCAGTTTCAGCTAGAAGAACCCTTAATTAAGGCACTAGTGCAAGATTTAGCCGCAAGTTCCGGCTATGTCCGTCTGATTGAGTTGCAAGTAGTAGGGTACGAGCTACAAGCCGAAAAAATTACAACCCTTAAACAATACCAAGCACTGGGTACAGACGCCTTAGCCGTACTAGTTGAGCGATCGCTTTTAAGCGTCATCAGTGACTGTGGACAAGAAAATCAAGATCTAGTTTGGCAAGTCTTATTTTCCCTAACCGATGAAAAAGGCACTCGCCCACTGAGAACACTCTTCGAGTTGGTCAACACAGATACAGCGCAGGCCAGCCGTAAACAAGAGCCGAGAACAATCAACAAACTCTACCTAATTTTAAAAATATTAGTCGGTTCGGGTTTAGTGTTCCGAGTTCCAGAAGAGCCACAAGATCGGTATCAACTCATTCACGATTATCTAGTAGAACCAATTCGGCAAAACTATCTGCAACTCACTTCATCCAGGATCATCGACACCCTAAAACGTAACGAAGAGAAGCTCTTACGGGTCAGCACGCAACGACTACAGGCGATCGCTCTTGGTGCAATGATGACATTATTCGCAATTACCACAGGTATACTCGCTTTTCGTGCCGAAGTTGAAAGAAAATTAGCTGCCTCACTATCACTCAATGCACAACTGGGTGCCCTTAGTGCCTCCAGTGAAGCACTGTTTGCCTCCGATAAACACTTTGAAGCGCTGCTAGAAGGATTAAGAGCAGCAAGACGCCTGCATGACATAGAAACACTCCCTAATACTGGTTCGCCTGCTTTCGGGAACTTCTTCTTAAGTCCTCCTCTGGAGCCGGTACAACCCGATACTCGAATCCAGGTAAGCCTAGCTCTAGCCCAAGCCATGTACGCGGCGGCGGAACATAATCGTTTAGAAGGGCATAGTGATGTAATTTGGAACATCAGTTTTTCACCAGACGGTCAATTAATTGCCTCAGCCAGTCGCGATAAAACAGTAAGATTGTGGCGTCCAGATGGAACATACGTCACAATCCTCAAAGGTCATACCAACAGCGTCACAAGCGTAGCCTTTAGCCCTGATAGTCAGATGATTGCCTCCAGTAGCTGGGATGGTACAGTCAAGCTTTGGCGTCGTAATGGCACTCTGATCTCGACCCTCGCCGCCCATAGCGGTTACATATACAGCGTCAGTTTTAGTCCCAATGGGCAGATGATTGCTGCTGCCGGTCGCGATGGTACGATCCGACTGTGGACAATTGCCGGGAAATTAATTCAAACCTGGTCTGGTCACGAGGGCGGTGTGCAGTCGGTTAGCTTCAGTCCAACAGGAGATGCGATCGCTTCTGCGGGTGAAGATAAAACCATTAAACTGTGGACACTGCAAGGCAATTTACAACAAACACTTGTTGGACATGGCGATAAAGTAAATGGTGTCACCTTCAGTCCCGATGGTCAGCTTATTGCCTCAGCCAGTAGCGATCGCACAGTGAAGCTTTGGAATCTTTCTGGCACACTACTCAAAACCTTTTCAGATCATCACGCATCGGTCTTAGCTGTTGCTTTTAGCAGCGATGGTCAGCAACTAGCAAGTGCAAGTGCTGACAATACCGTATATCTTCTGGCACGGGATGGCACTTTATTAAAAACATTTAAAGGACACAGCGATAGTGTGACTTCTCTCTCGTTTAGTCCGACACCAAGAAATGCCTCATCATCGGGAGTGAACATTGCTTCCTCTAGCTTGGATAAGACGATTAAACTCTGGACTAGTCGCAACCCGTCGCGTCTGATTTTGCAGGGACATCAGAATACAGTTCAAGATGTCACATTTTCTCCCGATAATCAATTAATTGCCACAACAAGCCAGGATCGTACTCTGAAACTTTGGACTCGCCAAGGTCAGTTGCTTGCGACTTTAACCGGGCATCAGGGTAGCGTCAATTGTGTTAGCTTTAGCCCCGATAGTCAGATTATTGCCTCTGGTAGCCGGGATGGAACGGTAAAACTTTGGACTCGTCAGGGGACTTTGATTAAGACATTAACAGGGCATAGTGACTGGGTGCTAGGACTGAGTTTTAGCCCCAACGGAGAGCGATTTGCCTCTGCCAGTCGGGATGGAACAGTAAAGCTTTGGAGTCGCAGCGGGACTTTGATTAAGACTATTCAAGAGCCAGATGAACACACACGAGGGCGATTGCAACTCTTAAGTGTTGCCTTGCTCAATTATTTACAGAAGACTGGGGCTAAGGGGCTAAAGCAAGCTGTGCGGGTCAATGCCGTTAGCTTTAGTCCCGATGGTCAACTGCTAGCAGTAGGTAGTGATGATAATACAGTAAAGCTCTGGACAGAGGACGGCACATTACTCAGAACTTTACACGGTCATAGTAATTGGGTTCTAGATGTCAGCTTTTCTCCTGACAGTAAGTTCCTTGCCTCTGCTAGCTATGACAATACTGTGAAACTTTGGAATCGGCAGGGCGAACTTGTGAGAACCTTAAAAGGACCGACAGATAGCGTGGCTCATGTTCGTTTTAGTCCCAGCGGGAAAATTCTGGCAACCACTAGTTGGGACAACCGGATACAGCTCTGGCGGCTTGATGATACGTTGATTAAAACCTTAGAAGGGCATCAAAACCGCGTTACCAATATTAGCTGGAGCAATGACGGCAAGGCACTGGCATCTGCCAGTGAGGACAAAACAGTGATTGTCTGGAATTTAGATTTGGATGAGCTGTTGAGCCAGAGCTGCCACTGGCTGGGGGCTTATCTCCAAACTAACCCGCAAGTGAGACATAGCGATCGCGCTCTTTGTGAGCCGCTTGAAATTCCCAAACCAAAGAAAAGCTAAGATTTAAATCTAAGCGCATCATTTAAATCAGGCGGATTTTCCGGATTAAAAGCCAGTTGGTCTGCAAACAGAAATCGGCTTAGACGCCACCTGGCATAGCCTGTGCTAGAGTGAGCTTAACTCATGCTGCAGTAGTCTTCCTCCAGCTTATTGTGGGATTATGGTAATTACAAAACGTGGTCTTGTTCTTGGGGCAACAGCATTAGTACTAACAACTGTTGCGGTTACAGGCGCGGGCCTTCATTTGTCCAAAAGTCAGGCATTTTTTAGCGACAGCCCTAAAGAACTCGTTGATGAAGTTTGGCAGATTATTGATCGCCAATATGTAGACGGCACGTTTAATCAACAGGATTGGCGGGCAATTCGTAGCGACTATCTCAAGCGTACGTATACGAACCAGGAAGAAGCTTATACCGCAATCCGGGAAATGCTCAAAAAGTTGGGGGACCCTTACACCCGGTTCATGAACCCAGAAGAGTTCAAGAATATGCAAATTGATACTTCTGGGGAGTTAACGGGTGTCGGTATTCAACTCGCCCAAGATGAGAAAACGAAAAAACTGACGGTAATTGCCCCAATTGAGGATACTCCAGCGTTTAAGGCAGGTGTCTTGGCAAAAGATATCATCGTTAAGATTGATGGTAAGACGACCGAAGGCATGGATGTCAACGATGCCGTTAAACTGATTCGAGGTCAAGAAGGAACTCCCGTGACGCTGACGATTCAGCGTGCCCAAAAGCAAGTCGATTATAAGCTTACACGGGCGCGGATTGAAATTCATCCGGTACGCTTCAACGTTCAAAACACTCCTACGGAAAAGCTGGGCTACATTCGCCTTAACCAATTCAGTGCTAACGCGGCTCAGGAAATGGGGAATGCGATTAAAGAGTTGGAGAAGCAGCAGGTTAATGGCTATGTCTTAGACTTGCGCTCTAATCCTGGGGGCTTACTTTATGCCAGTATTGAAATTGCTCGAATGTGGATCAATGATGGGGCAATTGTCTCGACGGTTGACCGCCAGGGTGAAACTGACCGTCAGCAAGCGAATAATCGTGCTCTTACCAATAAGCCTTTAGTTGTGCTGGTAGACGGCGGTTCTGCGAGTGCTAGTGAGATTTTATCAGGAGCGTTGCAAGACGACAAACGAGCTGTTCTGGTGGGAACGAAGACGTTTGGGAAAGGCTTGGTGCAGTCGGTACGGGGGCTAGGAGATGGTTCCGGTTTGGCTGTAACAATTGCTAAGTACCTCACACCAAGTGGTCGCTCTATTGATAAGCAGGGCATTGAACCCGATGTCGTGTTTGAGCTTTCAGACGCCCAACGCAAGGATTTGCAGCAAGACCGGACGAAAGTGGGTACAACCGCAGATCCGCAATATGCTAAAGCGGTTGATGTCCTCAAGCAAAAGATTGCGGAGGCGAAACAAGGCAATCGCGCTGCGACACCCGTCAAATAGCCCTTGATGGCAGGGATTTTATAAGCTGAGGTTCGGGTCTGTATATTGCCTGGACATTCGGGTCAGGACTGGTGTAGGCATCTAGACTCTGGTCTTTATAAGGCAAGGATTGGGATTGACCTTAATAATATTCATGATTTTTTTCAACTCATCTGTGGCGTGATTGAATTTGGTACTGCCGTTGTTGAATCACCCCAGCCGAGTTCGGGGCGTCTTCACTGAGGACTTGTCTTTAAGCGGGTTTACACTTCCCAGCACGAATTAGTCCAACTCGACGAGAGATCGCTTCTTGTTGAGAATTAAATGGCCCCCAGCGTTCTACTAAGTCTGGGGTTTGTTTGTCTTCGGCTTGGTCGCTGGGTACAATCTCGCATTGACCCTCGTTACGCTTCATGATACACCAGGTTTGTGAATCGTTCATTAGTTAATGTTTGCTGAATCAAAATTAGGGGTTCTATTCAGTATTAAAGGCTTTTCTGAAGCGATCGGCTGAGAACCTCGATCGCCTTGCCGTATTGAGGGTCGTCAGACGTTCCGAGCAATTGCCGTTGAGTTTGCAACCTTTGCTTTTGTTGTTCGGTCAGTTCTATAATCGCATCCGGAGTCAGTCCTGATTTTTGAATATCTCGCCCTTTGGGGGTCAGCCATTTGGCAATAGTTACGGCTAAACCCGAACCATCCCCAAGCCCTCGCACGGATTGGATCGTATTGCTGCCAAAGGTGCGAGTCCCCACTAAAACCGCTCGCTGGTTATCCTGCAATGCCCCTGAGAGGATTTCACTGGCAGCAGCGGAGCCACCATCCACAAGAACGACTAAGGGTTTTTGGGTCAGAGCACGTTGGTTGGCTTGCTGGCGATCGATTTCTCCGTCGCGATCAATGGTGGAGATAATCGTACCTTCATTTATCCACATCCGAGCAATTTCAACACTGGTAGAGAGTAAGCCACCCGAGTTAGAGCGCAGGTCTAAAATATAGCCGACTACCTGCTGTTTTTCTAAATCGTCGATCGCCTTGCCCATTTCCGCAATGGCGTTAGGGCTAAATTGACTGAGGCGAACGTAGCCAATT
>CADCTM010000045.1:17806-18112 GCA_902805485.1 uncultured Coleofasciculus sp.
ATGAATGACAAGCGGCGCTCTTTTAACCCTAAATTCTCGTTCCTGTTGACCTCGCCGTACTCTCACGACGACTTCAGTACCCACCGCACCTCGAAGAGGTTTTACGGCCTCATTCACATCCATCCTTCGAGTACTTTGACCATCAATACTAACTAGTATGTCGCGAGCCAAAATCCCAGCTTGGAAGGCAGGGGTATCTTCGAGGGGAGCAATCACCACGATTTCCTTACTTTCCTCATTCCGAGCCAACTGAAGCCCTATCCCAACAGAATTACTGCTGGTATCGACTTGTATCGCTTTGAACTC
>CADCTM010000046.1 GCA_902805485.1 uncultured Coleofasciculus sp.
TTAGTAAGCATCTTTTGGTCATCAATGCTTAGTCCCTTACTGGTAGAAACGTTAGCACTTTGACCCATGACAATGACGCCTAAATTGATGTGACCACCATCCTTAAGAGCATCCTTAAATGGCTTGGCTTCATCCTTTGTAAGGTCTGCCATCGTGACATCAATTTCATCAGCTACCCAGATATAACCAACTTGGTTTTTATAATCTGCATTGACTGGATTCTTGCGAAAGCGGTATTCTTCAGCCAGTCCCTTGAATCCTTTCTTGCCATCGTTCCAACATAGGCAGAAGTCCAACTCATCCCCGTTCTTAACGCTGATACCTGCTAGGGGATTGCAGGATTCTACAACGCAGTAGGGCAACTTTCGACCGTTGGGCGTGTTCGCTTCGAGAAAGCCGCGCTTGAGGATGTGACCTAGCAGCACTGTTGTTGAGGGTGTCTTGCCGCTTCCGGGTTCTCCCACTATCCGCAGTCTCACTGGCTGGGAAAGCACGTACTTAACAAACTCTTCCGAGTTGCGGTAGAGGCTACCTTTATCAGCTTTCCTTGCGGGTCTTTCCCGTCTTACCTTGACAGTGAACACGTCAGCTATTTCTAACTTATGTGGCTTCTCTATGGCGTATAAACCAAGAGAGCGGGCTATCTGGGATGAATCCCCATCAACCTGCTTTACTAGCGCTTCTAAGGGCATAGAGCGGGGGTAGGTATAGCCTGCGGTGAGTACATCACCTGAGACTTCAAACCCTGTAACCTTGAGGGGAATCTTATGATGATTCCACAACCATTCTGCGATCGCGTTTGCTATCCTTCCGTTTTGGTCAAAGCCACAGGCTAAGTATTCAGGCTCAATTAAGTCACCGTTTAATTGGTGCTGTAATTGCCCAACACGTTCATTCAGTAGCTCGATTTGAGCGACATAGGCGCTATGCTCTTTCTTAACAGTTTCACCAAACTCTAGAAGATTCTCGTTGTATGACCGCGCTAGGTTCTGAATGATTTCTCGCTTGGTCTGATGCCCGTGCGCTACCTTCTGACCCCACTGCTGTAACTCCTGAAATAGCTGCATTGCTTGGGATGTGATAGCATCATGCTCATCAAAGATTTTTTGAATCTCAGCTTTCTTCGCTACCTGAAATCTGGCATCGGCTTCTACAGAAACGCGATCGCTAAATTGTTCCTCCCATTCCTCAATCTCTAGCTGTAGCTGCTCAATCTCACTTTTGAATGTGGCTACCTGTGCCTGTAAAGTCGTTGATTCTTGTCGCATAACCTGATTAATGTTACAAGCTTTCTCATGCTCTACAACAGCTAAATCAAGAGCTTTCTTAGTTTCCTCTAGGTTGAGGGCAAGGTAATGGGATTTAGTCTCAAGTTCAGTCAGTCGGCTAACATTTTTATTGGCTGTATCTAACTCTCGTAAAGCCTTTGAGAGTTTTGAGTCTGATTCACGTAACCGCTTTTGATTCTTGGAATCAGTAGCAATGTGAGAGATTAAAGCGGCTGGAAGTCCTACCAGAGAAGCTACTGAGGCATCTTTAAGGCTAACTAGTCCTGATGTGATACCAAAAGCAAAAACACTTGCAGCAAAGCCAGAGCCTATGAGTAGACCGTTGTAATTTTTCATTATTTTGAGTAGGTAAAAGACTTAGTAAGGGGCTAGAAACCTAACCCCTGTAAGCGGTTTAAGCGGCGTATTGACCTAGAGACTTGCGGAACTCGTCAAGCTTGTTTTGCTTGTCCTGAGTGGTTGACCTTGCCAGATTTGCTGCGATTTCGGCTTGTTTAAGCTTTTCATCCATATCGTCTTTTTTGTGAGTCGCGGCGGTGCGATCGGTTGTAGTCTTGTGTTGGGCAATGCCTAGGCTGATTCCCTTTTGTTCGTTAGTCTCTAGCTGCCCTTGATAGTCGAGATAGTCGCCCGCAACACGCTCAAATTCAGTAGCTGCTTTAATTCCAGCACCGAATGCCTTGGCTTGTTTGCCGACTACGGTGAAGCGCTCGCGGGTTGTATCGAAGGCAGCGCCTGTTAGCTTAAGCGCTCGTTGTGTACCTTCATAAATTCCCATTCCCCTGTCAAAAATCGCCTCACTGACTTGAGGTAATGATTCATTTGGATTTAGCGGGTCAGTTATGACGTAGGCATTTTCTTGGAATTGGGGCATCATTCCCGCGATCGAATCTGGGATAATTCCAACTAATCCAGGCACGGTTGTTGTAAAGCCAGAGGAATTATTACTGCTGACAATTGGGGATGACGCAACCGGAATTTTATCAGCAACTGTGGTTGTAGATTTTGTGGTCTTTTTGCCTGCAATCTTTTCGGCTACTGCTTTGGCTGTGGTTTTTCTTGATGTTGATAAGGATGGTCTAGGCATTTAGGTATTTCCTTGTGTTCAATAGGGTTTGATAGGTCAGTTGAAGATTACGAAATCTATCTTCTAGGTGGTTGTATTGCGCTTCTAGAGCATCGTCTAGGTCATATCTGGCAAGTACTTCGTCAAGTTCTGTTTCGTCGGTTTGGAGGTCATTTAATTGGGTTTCAATCTGTGATTCATCCATGAGGAAAAGCGGGAATTGCACCCGCTCATTTACTAATTACTTCTCGATTCGAGGCTTAGGTTCTACTGCAAATGTCTGAGATTTACTGCCGTCTCCATACTCTTTTGTGGTTGTTACCGCTACCCAAGCCGCGTTACTGGCTGAGGTTTGGGTGATAACGGGCAAGGGGGCAAAGTCTTGTGATAGGTTACTCATGGGTTTATTCCTGGTAGGTTTGGGGATTGTTAATGACGGCGATCGCCTTTTGACAACCTGCGATGGCATCACTTAAAGCCGTTGATAGGTCAGGTAGTCGGTTGTAACCTTGAGCCGTGGTGAGTGCGAATTCGAGCTTGATGCGGCATTCTGTGAGGGTTTCTTCGAGGTAGGATTTGTCGGCGGACGTGAAAGGCGATCGCTGAGAAGCGGATTGCTGAGATAACATTGGTAAACTCCTAAATCGTTGCGGTTTGGGGTGAGAGGGTTAGCGCTGCGAGTGTGCAATTCATCAGCGCTAACTCTGCCTGTGCCCCTTTCATCTGAGACATTTTTAAGCGATAGGTGGGTGATAAATGAAACCATCGAAAAACACTTCCTGTGTCGGCTCTCGTGACTCCTCTAGCGCTTGCCAGATGGATTTGATATCAGTAGCCAATAGCCGCTTGATGCGCTTGCCAAGGCTTAGGAAACTGGGGAATAGTGCTGACATTTGTTGATACTCCTTTGACGCTTGTAGGTGGGCTTTTACTGCCAACAGTCGGCTGTGAGTTCGTTCGAGTTGAGCAAGTTCTCCAGTTGTGAAAGCTCGACTCCTAGGTCGATTCCATTCACCCAAGCGTTCTCCACAATCTCTGCTGTGGCGCTCTCCAGTTTTCCCAGTGCTGGCTCTATCTGTTGCCGCAAGTCTTCAAAGATTTCACTATTAGAATCAATTCCTAATTCCGCTAACAACTGGATAGGATCAAAGTCTGATTCAGCAGCTATTTCAGAGGTAAGTTGACCTACTTTTCGTGTTAATGCTTCGCCCTTAATTTTTCGATAGGTGAGGTCTTCCGCTGCAAGCTCAATTGTTGCCAACTGTGCGCCTGATTTTTGACCCTTTAGCGCGTGTAGCTTAACCTTTACTTGATTGTCACTTGATGCTAATTGCTGGGCTTTTTGGTCTGATTCCTTGAGCTTTTTAGATTTAGTTTGTGTCAAACCAGTAGGTTCTTTTTTGGCGTGTTCATCAACTTTTTGAATTTGCATTTCCTCTGGTAGTTCGGGGATTTCTGCCACCGGAGGGAGTTTGACGGCGAATTCGGTGGGAGCATCGAAGCGGCGGACTGATGCTTCAGCAGCAACGAGGTTTTTAAACTCATCCAATAGCGGCTCATACTCAGTTGGTACGGTATACCAAGCCAAGACAGAACCATCACTCAGTCGTTCGCAGAACATCTCAAGTAACTCGGCTTCAGTAATGCCCACATACTCAGCCGCTTCAGTAACCGTCTTTTCAGGTTCCTCGTTGAGGATGTCTTTGAGTTCAGTCGCTTCAGCCATATCTTGAGCCTTGCGATTTCTGCGGTTTTTTGGGGTTGTAGCTGTCATTGATTTACTCCGTAATTGGTTAGTTTCTTGTGAAATTGAGCGTTTTAACTGACTATGCCGCGCTATTGCTGTGCATATTCGTGTCATAGACAAAGACTTCGTAACTCAGGTATTTCTGATGCTTGGCAATGATTTGAGCCGCGTCTTTGGTATAGGTCGAACCATTTAGATCTGCTCTCAGCAATTGCATGAAAGCAGCAATCTTGCAGATAACCCAGAACTGGTACTGGTCTAGGGCGTAACCTGTTCTGAAGCGTCCTGACTCCTTTGGTATCCGCTGGCGATAATCACGGATTACTGGAGCGATTACCTCTGCATAGTTCTTGACAGTGATTCGGTTAATTCCGAGAAATTGGGCAATCGCCCGTCGTGTCCATCGGTTCTTTTGGGGAAGTGTCACCCGCTCGGCTAACACCCGCTCCCACTGAACCAAAATCGTTGTTTTCATGTGACAACAAAACCTTTAATTCATCCTGTAAGCTCCCACTAATCCACCTGTAGCTTTTTTGCTATTTGGCTATGTAGTGGTTTTGGGCTTACCTGCTAAGATAGCATGACAAGGCTCAAGATGAGCTGTTTTTATCTGGTAAAGCTCGAAACCCGTAAAATGAATATGCTGAGTCAGGTTGAGTTATTGCCAAAAGGGAAACCCAAAGGGCGGCGGGTTGCTGCCTATATACCAGAAGAAATTGCTATTGAGCTAGAGCGTTGGGCTGACAATGACACACGCTCGCTCAGTGGCTTGATTACTCATCTATTGGTCAAAGCAGTAGAGGAGCGGAAAGAACCAAAAAAAGATTTGGGAAGCGGATAATCAGTTAGCTCAGGAAATGACAGAAACCAGTAGTAAAGCAATGGAACGAAATGCAACAACTTGACAATCTACCCCCAAGAGATCGCTTTTCCCGTCCTCAGTCTCCACCTAGCTTTGAGATACAGCTTGGCAGCTTACCTCCTGCCGTGCGGTCTATTGCTGAGTCTCTAGCACTACGGGACATGGAATCAGCAAAGCGCTACGTGGCACTCTTCCTTTCAGGTAATCGAGGCGGAAAACAGTGAGCGAAACACCAGGCATCTACCGCAACGAGGAAGGCAACCCATTAGATAAACAGAAGTCCCCAGCAGAAGCCACGGCTCAATCCTTTGTTGAAGGTATCCAAGCATTCCATTA